>CAZWSD010000281.1:0-5058 GCA_964636535.1 uncultured Acidobacterium sp.
CGCATCGAACTTGAGGAGATTGAACACGCCCTTATCTCACATCCTGCTGTGAGGGATGCTGCAGTCGTCGCCTGGCGGGGATCTGATAGCGATGTACGGCTCGTCGCGCATTACATCCCTCTCAAAGGTCAAGCGCTTCCCAGTGCTGAACTGAGGGATCATATTCGCACAATACTTCCGGAATACATGTGTCCCTCATTTTTTCTGGAACATTCGTCCTTTCCCTTAACGCCGAATGGAAAAGTTGATCGGTTGGCCCTTCCCCCCCCGAGCACTTCCACTTCGAAGCCATCTAATGTCGTCGAAGTGCCCAAGAGCGTTTTGGAGGCCATGCTGCTTCAAATCTGGCAAGAGACACTTAAGGTGCCGGTCAAGCTGGACGACAACTTCTTTGATCTCGGTGGGCACTCTCTTTTAGCCGCTCGACTGTTCCTTCTGATCGAAGAACGGGTCGGCGTTCGAATACCACTAGCCGCCCTGTTTCGATATCCGACCGTTCGGGATCTCGCCGGCAGCATCAAGGAAATCTCCGCACCCCACGGCTGGACACCTCTTGTTCCAATACAACCGGCTGGCAACCGCCCCCCCCTGTTCCTCGTCCACGGTGCTGAAGGCAACGTTATGCTCTACAGAAATCTCGCAAAGCATCTTGGACCGCAGCAACCTGTGTACGGACTTCAGTCCCTAGGACTCGACGGCGCAGAGGTACCTGACCTTACGATCGAAAAACTCGCGACGGCTTACCGTCGCCAGATCCTTTCAGTGCAGCCATTTGGTCCCTACTACATTGGCGGATATTGCCTTGGTGGAACGATTGCGCTGGAAATCGCCCGGCAACTTAGAATAGCGAACCATTCGGTCGCCCTTGTCGCCTTGATCGAGACATACAATATCAAGAGCAGACCGCCAATCTCCACACCGCTTGGCTTGGTTCACGCACTGCAGAACTTAATCTTCCAAGTCGGCAATGTTATCCGTTCCAATGGAGATCCACATTTCTTTTTCGAAAAACTTAGAACTGAACTTAGCCGGATCGCTGTTCACATTGACGTTGCGCGCCGCAGAGTTACGCACGCCGCGGACCGCTCAGTCCGGACGAGCTACTTGCATCTTAAGGTCAAAGAACAAAATCACCATGCGCAGGAGGCATACAACCCCGGCGTATATGATGGGGCCGTAGCCCTCTTCAGGTCAGCAGCCTCGTTTCGCGGCCTCGATGACCCTCGTTACGGATGGGGAGAAATCGCGGCGCGCGGGGTTCGCGTCTTCCAGATGTCGAATTATCCTCATGGGTCACTGAATGAACCTTTTGTCCAGACACTTGCCCACGCATTACGTGCAGAACTCGATCGAGCAGGCCGCGAGACCGCACATCTGAGCCTGACCGCAACAGAGGTCTCCGCCGCTAGCGCGTCGGAGCCTGCCAACTCTGCCTATTGCCCCACAAAGCACTTCAGCTCCGCGCCGTTACGGTGAGCCATTGATAGGAATGAGGTCACCCTGTGAGCAATTTGAATACAACTTGTGAATTCACATCCCTGTCTGAAGCACTCCACTCATACGGAAATCCGCGAGATCGCTTTATCCAGGATTCTGTCGAGCAGTTGCCATTCCATCTTCTAGTCGAGAGCTCATCGCTCTATGGAAGAGCGGAAGAGCTCCGGGGACGTTCTGTTTTGCTGGCGACTCAGGCCCAGCTGACAACAGCCGCTGCGCTGATTGAATTGGACGGACTTGCGCGTCGCATCGTGCTTTGTCCACCGGATGTGCGTATTGAACAACTCCCTTATGTCATGAAAGCAGCCGGAATCGATGGAATCGTTTCTGACCGTGACATCAGTCAATTGCGTCATAAAGGCCCACTCTATTTCAGTCCCTGCACGCGCAACATGGTGCGCCGCCAAACCTCTGAACGCCCGCAATACAAGACTGAATGGATCCTTTTGACTTCAGGAACAACGGGACTTCCCAAGCTCGTCGTTCATACGCTCTCAAGTCTTTGCGCGGCAATCCATCGGGATGCTGGTCGCTATGCGAATATCATCTGGAGCACCTTTTACGACATTCGCCGCTACGGCGGACTTCAGATTTTGTTGCGAGCAATGTTGACCGGTGGCTCCATGGTGCTATGTGACAGTGTGGATTCACCCTCAGCTTTTCTCAATCGTGCACGCTCATCTGGCGTCACTCACATTTCGGGAACGCCCTCGCATTGGCGACGCGCCTTGCTAAGCCCCGCCGCTGCGCAGCTTCAGCCTCGATATGTTCGTCTCTCAGGGGAGCCGGTCGATCAGTCCATTCTGAACCGCCTGCGCGACGCCTACCCGGATGCGCGCATAGTCCATGCCTTTGCCTCGACAGAGGCCGGCGTCGCGTTTGAAGTCATCGACGGCCTGCATGGATTTCCGGAAGATGTTCTCCATCGCAATGCAGGACCGGAAATCACGATTCAGGATGGCACTCTCCGCGTCCGGTCTGATGGCGCCGCGAATCGATACCTCGGTGACAATCCACCACAAATTGCAGATGACCTTGGATTTGTCGACACCAAAGATATCATTCACCTTTATAACAGCAGATACTACTTTGCTGGGAGATCCGATGGGGTCATTAATGTGGGCGGACTGAAGGTATTCCCTGAGGAAGTGGAATCCGTATTAACCCGTCATCCTGAAGTGCACATGTGCCTCGTGCGTGCAAGAAGGAGCCCCATCACAGGCGATCTCATTGTGGCAGATGTAGTTCTAAAGTCACCGGAGGCTCTGGCGACTCACCAACATAGCGAAGTCCAGAAGAATATCCTGGAATTCTGCCGCGCGATCTTGCCGCCTCACAAGGTGCCCGCAATTATCAATATTGTTCCAATGCTACTCATTAGCAATGCCGGAAAGATGGTGCGATCGAGTGCGTAACGTGATTGTTACTGGAGGAAGTCGTGGAATTGGCCTGGGAATTTCCCAGAAGCTCGCTGCTGCTGGATACCGCGCCATTGTCATCGCGCGGTACGAGAACGAAAACCTTTGCAGAGTGCGTTCTGACTGCAACGCCGCAAACCCGGGTTCGTTTGCCTTTCACTCCTGCGATCTTTCTCAACTCGCTACGATTGCAACTCTCGTCTCTGACCTTCGCAAGAAGTACGGCCCAATCTACGGCCTGGTTAATAATGCAGGCATCAGCTTTGACGGTTCGCTCGCGCTGATGCCGCCGTCCAAGATTGAACAACTTGTTCTACTCAATACGGTCTCGCCCATCCTGTTCACCCGCTCCGCGGTTCGATCCATGCTAGCCGATGGTGGCGGGCGTATTGTCAACATCGCATCCATTACTGCCTTCTCCGGCTACAGCGGCCTGTCGGTATACAGCGCCACTAAGGCTGCACTCGTCGGATTCACCCGATCCTTGGCACGAGAGGTTGGTCGCGCCGGCATCACGGTGAATGCCGTGGCGCCCGGTTTCGTCAATACGGATCTCACCCATTCCATGACAGAAGAACAGCGCCAAAAGGTTGAACGTCGGACCGCCCTCAAACGTCTCACCGATATTCAAGACGTCGCTGACGCCGTCGCATTCCTCCTAAGCAATGAGGCAAAGAGCATTACCGGCACCGTCCTAACAGTGGATGCGGGGAGCACGGCATGACTCCTGCATCGACATATCCGCGACCAACGGCTTCTTCGGCCCCCAAGGACTGGCTCCGTGCTCTGGAACGCACAGCTCCAATCGCCCGGAATCCCCATCGGACATTGCCTCTGCTCGTCGAAGAATTCGCCGAGCAGTACGACGAAGACCCGGCCCTCGTTTCTGACCGGGAGTCACTCACATTCCGCTCTCTAGCAGAGCGAATGAACCAATACTCCCGCTGGGCGCTGCAGCAGAATCTCCGCAAAGGTGATGTCGTCGCGTTACTGATGACCAATCGCCCGGAATACTTCGCCGCGTGGCTGGGAATCACCGCTGTTGGCGGTGTTGTTGCGCTCCTCAACACAAATCTCCGCGGCCGCTCACTCCTGCACTGCATCAGCGTTGTACATCCCAAACACTCTATCGTTGCTAGTGAGTTCGCGGGGAACTTATCGCCGGAGATTGAAGCCGCCGATTCTGACCTGAACCTTTGGATTCACGGCGATGATCATACATCGTTCTCCAGAATCGACACGCTTCTGAATCAGTTTTCACCGCAAACCTTGAGTACAGCGGAACGAAGAAGCCTTTCGATCGATGATCTTGCGCTTCACGTCTACACATCCGGGACCACCGGCATGCCCAAGGCCGCTAACGTTACCCATGGCCGCATACTTCAGTGGGCTTACTGGTTCGCCGGCATGCTCGACATTCGCCCCGAAGACCGCGTCTACAACTGCCTGCCCATGTATCACAGTATCGGTGGAGTCCTTGTTCCCGGCGCAGCTCTTGTCTCTGGTGCAAGCGTCGCGATTCGCGAGAGTTTTTCCGCGACACAGTTTTGGACTGACGCCCTCCGTTGGGACTGCACCATCTTCCAATACATCGGAGAGCTTTGCCGCTACCTGTTGAACACTCCGGTCACCCACGGAGAAGGCAAGCATAAGATCCGCCTGGCATGCGGTAACGGGTTATCGGCCGATGTCTGGCGCGATTTTCAGGAGCGCTTTTCTATTCCCCGAATTGTCGAATTCTATGCCTCCACCGAAGGTGGCCTCTCCCTGTTTAACGCAGAAGGCGAGGTTGGCTCGATCGGCCGCGTACCTCCCTATCTGGCCCACCGCTACTCTCCTGTCCTCGTCAAGTTCGATCCAGATGCGGATGAACCTGCTCGCGACCATCATGGCTTCTGCATTCGATGCAGCGTCGATGAAGCGGGTGAGGCTCTCGCCCCATATTATGTCGTGGCATCGCAAGTTGGCAGCCGCTTCGAAGGTTACTCGGACCCGAACGCTTCGGAAAGAAAGCTCCTGCACAATGTCTTCGAGCCTGGAGATGTGTGGGTGCGCACCGGTGATCTGATGCGCAGCGACGAACGAGGGTTCTTCTACTTTGTAGATCGCGTCGGCGACACCTTTCGATGGAAGGGAGAGAATG
>CAZWSD010000282.1:0-5038 GCA_964636535.1 uncultured Acidobacterium sp.
CATGAGTTGCGGGTGGCGGCTCCGCGGAAGACGACGAAGACCGAGCCCCAGGGTCCGAGGTGAAGCGGTATGGTGGTGCGGCCGTCGGCGATGGAGTAGGAGACCGGCGCAATGACGCCAGTATCAGAGTGCCAGAGCGAGGGCAGGAGGCCGGTGACGCGGAAGCTAGCTTCAGCGGTTGCGGCATGATTGCCGCGGTTGTCGACGAAGTAGATATCGCCGTTGGGGAGTTTGCGATGGATGAACTGGAGATTAGCGCCGGGCAGGTTAGCGATGTAGCTGAAGTCGGGCGCCACGCGCATCTCCGCGAGTGCTTCGGCTACCGATTGGCCGGCGTAAACAACGCCTTTGCCGATGTGATGCACGCCGTAGCCGTCGCCGAAGAGTTGATTGGCGAGGGAGTGGAATTCGGCCTGGTTGTCGGCGAGGCTGGGATCGCTGGTGGGTTTGGGCCCGGCGACGGTCGCGCCTTCCAGGACGAGCTTTTGGATGGCTTGGAGAACTGGAAGCGACATGTAGCGGCTGTTCTGGTTGAGGCCGAGGATGCGGTAGGTGACTTTGCCTGGGGTGGTGATTTCGCCCTGGCTGTTGACGCCGAGAGCGTGGATGAGGGTATCGGCGTTGGTGTAGTCGAAGTCGTAGCCAGTGGGGAGATTTGGGGAGCGGAATTGATAGACAGCGGTCAGATTGGTGTCCTGTCCGTAGTAGTAGATGATGTCGGCGGCGAAGCGGCCTTGCTGGAGCATGTAGCTGTTACGGCCGAGATAGGTGACCCACGGACCGGCTTCTTTGGCCCAAGTTTCATTGCGATTGAACCACTGTCCGAAGGGCCCGAGGGTGAGGCCTGGCTTCTTGTGGATGAGGGGCTGTTCGGCTGACTCGTGAATGTAGAAGCGGTTGATGCCGTTGAGGAATTCCTGATCGGCGGTGGGTTTGAGGGTGGCGGGCGACCATCCCCAGGGGGCGGCGGCGGCGGTCATGGATTCGGCGGCGGCGAGGTTTTGTCCATAGATGTGGGCGACGGAGGCGGATTCGCGGTCGTCGGCGTTGTAGTCATACTGGATGTTGTTAGTGTGGGGAGTTTGTGTCCACATGGCGGCCATGGGAACCTGGCAGTGCTGCTTGACGCGCATGCCGTCGGCGACGAAGGCGCGGCCGCTTTCGTCGGATTCGCAGTAGTGGTGCAGGCGCCACTGGTCGAGAACCTGCTGGATGACGCCGTAGTGCTGGGTGGCGATGAGATCGCCGATGGTTTCGCGGAAGTCCCAGAGGAAGCGGTCGCTCTGGGCGGAGCTGCCGACGACAACGCCGGCGAGCACGGGCATCCAGGGGATGGGATTGTAACCGCGGAGGTTACGGAATTGCTGGATCATGTCGCCGGTCCAGTTCTGGGAGCCGGCCTCCCAACTGTCATTGGTGAGGCTGGTGATGCCGCGGCGGCCCATGTTGGCGGCTCCGACGGTGTTTTTGAATTTATCGAGGTAGGTTTCCATATACTGGCGGACATCGTTGCCGTTGAGCTTGTCGACTTCGAGGCCGGTGGCGGCGGGTGGAGCGGGATGGTTGGTGATGCCGAGCAGGCTGTAGCCAAAGCGGAGGATGGCCCAGCGTCCCGGGGGCGGCGTCCAGTCAAGGGTGCCGTCGGGTTGCATCCTGGAGGTGAGGTTGATGACGTCGGAGAGTTTGACAACGCTGCCGGGGCCGAAGCGCGGAGTGGGGAAGCGATAGAGGTCGATGGTGGGAACGAAGGCGGCCTTCTCTTCGAAGTGATTGACGCGGGCGCCGGAATGCAACTGGAGCTCGGCGATTTTATAGCTGGTGGGAGGTGCGCCAAAGCGCATGCCGAAGGACTTGGGGTTGAGCCCTTTAGCCCATGCCGGCGGCTTGGGAGGAATGCCGCGCCGGAAGGCTACGCGGAAATATTGTGCGGTGACGGCGGGGAATGAGACGGTCGTTTCCGGCGAACTGCCGGTGTCGAGGTTTGCCACGGCGCGCCAGCGTATGCCGTTGTTGCTCGCGAGCAGTGTCTTGATGGGAGCGGCGATGCCGTAGAGCATGGAGGCGATGCGGTTGGGAGCCTGTGCGACCAGGGTGATGGAGCGAATGGTGACGGGATGAGGAAAGGCGTACTGGATCCAGGATGCTTTTCCGGGTGCGGGAATGGGAATGGAAGTGGAGTTGACGAGGTTGCCGTCAGAGAGCATGGAGTAGTCAGGATTGCCGGCGCTGCTGCTCATGGCGGGATGGAGCGAGGCGAGGGAGAGGTCGTTCGGGGGCAGTGGATAGGCGACGACAACGGAGTCGCGGTAGTAAGTGGGAATTTGGCGCGGAGCGTTGCCGGAGCCGAGCGCATCGTGAATGGATTCGTCTTGAAACGCGCCGGTGTTGGCCGGGGGATGGGGCAGTTTGCCGTGGAAGGGCTGGCCGCCCTGGACGATGATCTGGCTCCAGACGTATTTCTTCATGGCCTGGGAGGGTTTGACCCATGGGCCGCCGGTTTCGCTCCAGCCGGGAGAACTGTCGATGGACTCTTTCATGCCGAGCTGTTCGGCGAGCTGGGTGGCGTAGAGGAAGTCGCGTTTCCATTCCGGGGTCATGTAGATGGCGGGTGATTTGACGACCTGCGGAGTGGCGAGCGAAGCGTCGATGGTATCCATTCCGCCGAGGCCGACGCTGTGCATCCAGTCGAGATCGCGCTGGATTCCCTGGCGGGAGACGTTGCCGTTCATCCAGTGCCACCAGACGCGGGGGCGGGCGCTCTCGGGCGGAGCGTGAAAGCCGCGGCGGAGAGCGTGGGTTGCACCGTGCGCCGGATGCGGAGTCTGCGCGAAGAGAAGCCCAGAGCAGAGAAGTGGTGCGGCCGCAAGCGCAATGAGAGAACGGTGACGGAAATGCATCGAGGCTCCTTTGGATGTGCGGAACGAACGCGGGTTGAGGCCAAGGACTGGAACTCTCAGAGCGGGCGATCGAACGTTACGGTCAAACTGCGGAGAACACACTAGCACAGGGGATATTGAATCGAAAAGAGAATTGTTTTCCCATTGAAACTGGTCTGACCATTGAGAGTTCTTTGATTGTGTAATAAGAATCTGACTGGGCTGGAGGTTCTGGAGCTGGGGTACGCACCATTTCTTGTGCTGAAGGGGAAGCGCGAGGAAGGGGGCGGGTGGTTCTTTCTATTGGATGAATCCTCAAATTGCAAATGAGAAACAAAATTTTCCTTGACATTCTTGAAATCAGTCTCCTATTGTTCGGGCTCACTGGAAGAAGCGTGTCCGCAGATGCGCGCTAAATCCAGTTAAGGGGACACCGGGCTCGCGCCGTAGAGCTTTGCGAGCCACTTTGAAGGAGAGACCAGAGATGCGCAGATATCGACTGTGCCTGGGATTGGTTTTCCTGCTGGCAGCAACAGGAAACCTCTTTGGGCAGGCTGGTGCGACAGGAAGTATTGTGGGGACCGTGACGGACACGACCGGAGCGGTAATACCCAAAGTGGAAATCACCATCACGAATGACGCGACGAACGTTCCGTTTCACACGGTGTCGAGCTCGAAGGGAAACTTTGTGGCGCCGACGCTTCCACCGGGACGATACACGGTGAGCGCGCGGTTGAAGGGATTCCAGACATCCGAGACGACGGGCATCAATCTGGCGGTTGACCAGACGGTGCGGGCGAACATCACGTTGAAGCCAGGCGAAGTGACGCAGACGACGAGAGTGCGGGCGAACGCGGTGACGCTGGACACGGATTCGTCGTCGCTGTCGACGCTGCTGTCGCAGCGGCAGGTATCTGAATTGCCGTTGAACGGGCGGAATTTCATGCAGTTGCTGCTATTGAGTCCTGGTACGGTGACGGTGGGCGGCGAACAGGGAACGATGCGGCAGGGCGAAGGCAATGCGGTGAGCGTGAACGGGGGGCGTCCGGAAGGCAACAACTACACGCTGGACGGACTGGTGAATACGGACCAGGCGTTGAACACGCCGGCGGTGATTCCGTCGCAGGACGCGATCCGGGAGTTCAAGATTCAAAGCGGAATTTACTCAGCGCAGTACGGATTCAGCGCGGCCCAGATCAACCTGGTTACGAGGAGCGGCACTAATGTGCTGCACGGATCGTTCTTTGAGTACAACCGGAACAATGCCTACGATGCGAAGCCATATCCGACGGCGACGACGTATCAATCCGGGGTTGCGACGACGAACCCCGTTCTGCGGCAGAACCAGTTTGGTTTTGTGCTGGATGGTCCTGTTGTGATTCCAAAGCTTTACAACGGGCATAATCGCACGTTTTTTATGGCGAACTATGAAGGTTGGCGGATCACGAACGGGGAGCTGGTGACGGCGACGATACCCAATCCGACGGTGCTGAGCGGTGATTTTTCGAATGAGGAGACGCAGTCGGGGGCGCCATTGCCAGCCTATGGCACGCCAGCCTGCACGGCATTGTTGAACCTTGGGCAGAACTGTATGCCTGTGAACCCGGTGACCGGACAGCCGTTCCCTGGAAACAAGATTCCATCCACGGATATCACGAATCACCTGGCGCAGGTTGCATTGAAGTACGGTTACTGGCCGAAGCCGACGGTTGCGAACGCTCCGGAAGGCATTACGAACTTTGTAGAGAATACATCCTTGCCGCTGGTGACGAACCAGCAGACCTATCGCATTGATCAGAACCTTGGTAAGTGGGGATCTATCTTCGGGCGCGGAACTTACTCGACTTACCAGAACAGCTCGTCGAATACGGCGTCGTTGAACTACGGGGTACTGACGCAGTATGAGACGCAGAGGAACTGGGAGATTTCCCACACGATCAGCATCGGCTCGGCGATCGTGAACAATTTTCGCTTCGGATATCTGGATGCGGAGGCTCCGCAGGGAGGGCCGCCGCCGCCGGCTGCCGCCGTGCAGCAACTGGCGATGTCGGGCGTGTTCACGCACTTTGCGGCGCTGCAGGAAAGCTGGCCGAGCCTTGCGCTGTCTCAGTACAGCACGACGGGCGGCGCGGTGAATGCGTACACGGGATCGAACAATCCGA
>CAZWSD010000283.1:0-5017 GCA_964636535.1 uncultured Acidobacterium sp.
GGCAGGGGCACACCTACGTGTCGAAGGAGGCGTACGAAGAGATTCTTTGGTGGTTGACACTGCCGCAGCTTTGCAGGATGACGGAGAGACGCGCTGAAGGCGGGAAGCTGGCGGCGATGGTGCAAGCGCATGTGACAGACGCGTCGAGGGGCATGGCAGAACTGGATTACATGGTGGACGAGATTGCGGGCTCGGCGAATCAGGCAGTGAGTGAACCAGGCGGCGCGTGGAAGGCGGATGTGGACTCAAAGGAGGAGCGCGGAAGAGCTCCGGTTCCTGAGGATTTGCCGGCGTGGCGTGGGAAATCACTTCTTTCCGGCAGGAAGACGCGAAAGCACCGCAAGAAAAAGCCGAAGAAATAGACGACAAATGGATGGATCCGGAAGCAGAAGAGCGGTGGAATCATCCACCGCTCTTGTCGCCAGCTCATGAATCAGTCTGAAGTTTATGGTTCGCCCGAGCCCGGGGCGTGGCTATCGATATTGAGATTGTTTGAGAGCACCGATGAGGATTGACCGGCATATTGGGTGCTGGTGCTGATGCCGGTAATGTTGCCTTGCACCTCGATCTGGGTGGCGATGGTGTCGGTATCGGTGCGAATGACGGTGAGAAACGGACTGTTGGGGGAGGCGACGTAGACCTTTCCCTCAGGATAGTTGTAGATCGACTGGATCATGCGCGGATTAGAGTTAAGCGGGATGGTCTTTTCGACGGAGAAGCTGGGGAGATTCACGATCGTGACGGCGCCATCATCGTTGTATGTGGTGACGCTACCCGAGGTGGACGTCGTGCCCTGGTCGGCAACGTAAACGCGGCTGCCATCCTGCAGCACCGTGAGAGCCGCAGGGTGCTCGCCGACTTTGATTGTGGCTAGAACCTTGCCGAAGGTGGAACTGTCGTTGCCGTAGACGTCCTGGCTTATGTCAATGACGCTGATGGTGTTGTTGTCGTAGTTGGCGGTGACCAGTTCCTGGGCGTTGTTGTAGATTTCGGCGAAGACCGGTCCGGCGTTGCAGGGAGTAACCCCGCCGCAGAGATTAATGGTGCCGTTTCCGGTGAGGTACCCATTGTTGGTGGAGTCGATGGAGTTCGTCTGTGCATTGATGACGGTGATGGTGCCGCTTCCGCGGTTCAGGATGAAGGCGCGTTGACCGTTGCTGGACATGACGCCGTAGACGGGGCAGATGCCGAGTGGAATTCGGGAGGAGACGCTCTGGTTCGCAATGGTGGGGATATTGGATGTGCCGGAGATGGCGAGATCGATACCGTCGGCTTCGCCATCGGTGGAGACAGAGGACGGGTTGCTGCAGGCTCCCCATGCGGGTTGTGTTAAAGGATTGGAGTTGCCCTGGCTGATGGCGTAGATACGCTGGGCGTCATTGACGCCGACCAAATTGATCAGAGCGGGAGCGACGGGAATTTCCTGAACCAGGGCAGGGGGCTGGCCGGCGCTCATTTCGGCGACTGCATTGTGGCCCTTTTCGACGGCGAAGATGGTGCCGCTCATGGCGAGAATGTTGTAGGGGATGGCGTTGGCCGAGACGGTTGGATAGTTGAGCAGGGTGCTGGTGTAGACGTCCTTGGTTTGCAGCGAGCCGCTGACCTCGAAGGAGCTGATGGTGCCATCGCAGTTGGGCACGTAGGCAAGGCCGCCGGTCGGGTCCATGGCAGTGATGATGGGGCCATTGCCGATGAGGGCCTGAGCAGCGATGCTGTCGCCGGAGAAATTGATGATGGTGGCAACGCCGGGGTCAGGGTAGGGTGTTGACGCGGTCGTATTGGGATTGGACGATCCGGGAACGATGCAGGGGTTGCTCTGGGGCACATCGAGGAGGTTGTAACCTGGCTCAGACGTAACAGCGACAGACGCCGAAGGCTGGCCGGCAGGCCCAGTTGGATTAACGGGTGTGACTACCGGTAAGTACTGATTGCCGCAACCCACAGTGAACGCCACCAGCAGCCCACAGACTGCCAGCCATGCCATCCTTCGCACTCGCAAAAATACCTCTCTACCCAAGTGTGCTGTAGAACCTTGATTGTAAATCAGTGTACAGACTTCGCAGAATGGCCGCACAGTGGATGTGTGAAATGAGGGAACCGAATTGAGTTACAGTCGAACGATTCCGTGGCAGTCGAAGGGGGTACTTTTGCTGATTTTGCCGGTTCTTGCGGCGCATCTGGCATTCGAGCTGGGGCGTGATCTGACGAGGCGGCCGGCGACGGCCTGGACGGCCATTGCGATTGCGGTCACATTCAGCTTTGTGGTGGTCCGGCTGAAGGCGGCAACGGCAGGAGGGGCAGCGGCGGGAGCGGTAGTGGCGGCGACGCTGTACTTATGGACGCCGGGCTGGAATACGGGACTGTGGCCGCTGGGGATGCTTTTGGCGCTGACGCTGTTGGCGACCGGATTCGGTCGAAAGACGAAAGAATCGCTGGGGATTGCGGAGGGACGGCATGGACGGACGGCGGCACAGGTGGTGGCGAATATTGGAATTGCGGGGGTTTGCGGGGTTCCGCTGACGCTGTCGGCGATATTCAGTGCGGAGCCTGTTTCGCGGGTGTGGCTGATTGGGATGTTAGCGGGACTTGGAGAGGCCACGGCGGACACCGTTTCTTCAGAGTTGGGGCAGGTGCTGGGGGGAGAACCGAGGCTGTTGACGACGATGCGTCAGGTACCGCGGGGCACGGACGGTGCAGTAACCGCGATTGGGACGATTTGTGGACTGGGAGGCGCGGCCATGGTGGTGGCGGTGGCGGTTCCGGCATTGCGACTTGGGGGCGAAGAGGCATTGATTGGATGGGGATGTGCGGTGCTGGGGTTATTTTTGGACAGCCTGCTGGGGGAGTGGGTGGAGCGGCGGGGCTGGCTTGGGAATGATGCCGTGAATACCTTGTCCACGCTGGCGGCGGCTCTGACGGCAGTGGGAGCGATGCGGTGGCTGGGGTGAGAGTGCGGAGCAGGGAAGGATAACGGATCTGGGGCTTAGTGGAGATGGAGCCGCCAGGCGGTGTAGCTGGCGATTTCGTGGGCGACGCGCCGGAAATGGTCCCGCTCGGAGATGGGGCGGCCCAGCGGACGTGGAGAGGTATAGACGTGGAGGCCGTAGGCCTTGCATATCTCGTGGATGCGAAAGAGGTGAGCGCCATCGCTGACGACGTCGATGGTGCGGAAGTTGTTTTTACGGGCGATGACGGCGAGATGGTCGATGGACTGCTCGGTGTTGTCGCTGTGGGTTTCGGCGATGAGGTGTGCTTCCGGGACGCCGTGGGCGAGGAAGTAATCGCGTCCGACTTCTCCTTCGGAGTAGGTGTCTCCCGCTTCCTTGCCGCCGAGGGAGATGAGGATGGGGGCGAGTCCCTGGCGATAGAGGGCGAGTGCGTGACGGAGGCGGTCGCGGAGGACGGGGGATGGGCGGCCGTCATACTCGGCGGCGCCGAATACGGCGATGGCGTCGGCGGTGCGGGCCTGGTCGTGGCGGGCGTAGTAGCGGATTTCGAGATCGACGTGTGCGATCCAGAGGATGGCGGCGACGAATGCGCCGATGAGGAGAAGGCTGAAGATTCGCCGTTGGAGTCCGGGGTGATGAGCAGGATTGGCTCGGGAGGGGGCAGGCTGGTGTGATGCGGCTTTCATGGCTGCAGTGCGAGGGCAATGGCGTGGGTGGGAATGGCGCCTTCGCGCAGGATCTGCCATTGGCCGTCGCCGGCTGAGAGGTCGACGATGGTGGTAGGCAGGCTGCGCGGGGTGGGTCCGCCGTCGACGATGAGGGGGATGCGGTCGCCGATCTGGTCGCGGACGCAAGCGGCGTATGTGCATTCGGCGGCATTCTGGAGATTGGCGGAGGTGGCGGTGATGGGCAGGCCGAGGGCGCGGACGACGGCGCGAGGAATGGCGGCGTCCGGAACGCGGAGGGCTACGTTGCCGGTGTGGGCGGTGCTTCGCAGCGGCAGGCGGGAACCGGCCTTGACGATGATGGTGAGGGGGCCTGGCCAGAAGCGTTCGACGAGGCGGTCGAAGTGGATATCGAGGTCTCGGGCAAGTTCGTAGGCCTGTTCGGGGTCGCCGACGAGGAGGGAGAGGGGTTTGTGCTTTTGGCGGGACTTGATCTGATAGATTTTTTCGACAGCGCGAAGATTTACGGGGTCGACGGCGAGGCCGTAGAAGGTGTCAGTTGGCATGCCGACGACTTTGCCGGCCTGGAGGCAGGAAACGACGTAGTTTATGAGATCCGACTCCGGTTCATCGGGGTGGATTCGCAGCATCTCTGCGTACAAGGCTTCTCCCAAGAAGAACTGCGTGGTTGAGCAGCAGTCGTCGGAGCAAAGGGGAGCGCGGGGCGTAAAATCCACGCATGCCGAAAGCAACCGAGCGCGCACGCACTGCCCGTATTGTACAGAGCCGTCACAATGCCCGGGTGAAGGAATTGCGCCGGGCGTTTGGGCAGCCGGGGCGCGGAGAGCGGGGGCTGGTGGCGATTGAGGGCGAGCTGCTGCTGGGCGAGGCAGCGCGGAGCGGTCTGGCGGTGGAGACGGTGTTTGTCCGGAGCGGGAGCGAGGCGGTTCTGGAGCGGGTAGCGGTTGAGCCGGGCGAGGTGCTGGAGCTGCCGGCGGAGGTGTTTGCGAGCGCGGTGGAGACGGAGTGCCCGCAGGGTGTTGCGGCGCTGGTGGCTGTGCCGCGGTTTGGGGTGGAGGAGGTATTCCCGGAGCAGGGAGCGGCGCTGGTGCTGGTGATGGCGGGGTTGCAGGATCCTGGGAATGTGGGGACGCTGATTCGGTCGGCAGAGGCATTTGGAGCGAGCGGGGCGGTGCTGCTGCCGGGGACGGTGAACGTGTGGAATGCGAAGGCGGTGCGGGCTTCGGCGGGGTCGGTGTTTCGGCTGCCGGTGGTTGCGATGGGTCTGGAGGAGATGACGGCGGCGATGCGGAAGCGGGGCGTGCGGCTGCTGGCGGCGGCGGCGGACGGCGATGTGGATCTGAGCGGGGCGGGGCTGGAGGGGCCGGTGGCGGTTGTGATTGG
>CAZWSD010000284.1:0-5016 GCA_964636535.1 uncultured Acidobacterium sp.
ATTCGCCGGACCGGCTGCTGTATCCGATGCGGCGGCGCAAGGGCGCGCCGAAGGGGCCTGGACGGGAGCTGGGGGCCTTTGAGCGGATCAGCTGGGATGAGGCGCTGGACGAGATTGCGGCGCGGCTGAAGGCGGTGAGCGAGGAGTTTGGGCCGGAGTCGATTCTGCCGTATTCGTATGCGGGCAGCATCGGGCTGCTGACGTATGGGTCGATGGACCGGAGGTTTTTTCATCGTTTGGGGGCGTCGCAGCTGGACCGGACGATCTGTTCGACGACGGGCGGGGAGGCTTATGTATCGGTGTATGGGAGCAAGCTGGGGACGGATACGGAGGATTTCAGGCACTCGCGTCTGATAGTGGCGTGGGGGGCGAATATTCACGGGAACAACATCCATTTGTGGCCGTTTGTGGAAGAGGCGCGGCGGAATGGGGCGCAGCTGGTGGTGATCGATCCCTACCGGACGCGGACGGCGGCGCTGGCGGACTGGCATATTTCGATTCGACCGGGGACGGATGCGGCGCTGGCGCTGGGGATGATGCGCGTGCTGGTGCGGGACGGGCTGCTGGACGAGGGTTATATCCGCGAGCACACGCATGGGTTTGAGCAGCTGAAGGAGCATGTGCAGTCGTACACGCCGGAGCGGGTGGAAGAGGCGACGGGGGTGGCGGCGGCGGATGTGGAGCGGCTGGCGCGGATGTACGGGGCGACGCAGCCCTCGGCGATCCGGATGAATTATGGGGTGCAGCGTTCGGAGAATGGGGGCGCGGCGGCGCGGGCGATCCTGATGCTGCCGGCGCTGACGGGCGCCTGGAAGTATCGCGGCGGTGGGTTGCAGCTTTCGACGCGCGGAGGGTTCCATTGGGACAAGGCGGCGCTGGAGCGGCCGGATTTGATGGGGAGCAGTCCGCTGGGGCGGCCGTCGCGGGTGATCAACATGGTGCTGCTTGGGCAGGCGCTGTTGGCGGCGGACAATCCCGTGAAGGCGCTGTTTGTGTACAACGCGAACCCGGCGGCGGTGACCCCGGACCAAGGTGCGGTGCTGCGGGGGCTGGCGCGGGAGGATTTGTTTACGGTGGTCCACGAGCAGTTTTTGACGGATACGGCGGACTACGCCGATATTGTGGTGCCGGCGACGACGTTTCTGGAACAGAAGGAGATCCAGGGGGCTTACGGGCACTATTATGTGCAGCTTTCAGGTCAGGCGATTGAGCCGGTGGGGGAGTCGCGGCCGAATACGTGGTTTTTTGGGGAGCTGGCGCGGCGGATGGGGTTTGAGGAGGCGTGCTTCGGGGATTCGGTGGAGGAGATGATGCGGCAGGCGCTGCATGAGGGTCCAGATGGGCGACAGGCTCAGCCGGAGGGTCTGGAGGGTATCGGGCTGGAGCTGCTGGAGAAGCATCCTGTGCAGCGGCTGCGAGGGACCGAAGCGAGCGAGGCGACGGGCGGGGTGTGGCTGCCGTTTGCGAAGGGTCCGTTTGCGACGCCGAGCGGAAAGATAGAGTTTTATTCCGAGGCGCTGGCGGCGCAGGGTCTGGAGGCGCTGCCGGGCTTTTACCCGCCGAAGGAGTCGAGAGGCGGGGGACAGGGTTCGGGGTATCCGCTGGAGTTCCTTGGCAGGAAGGCGGACCACTACATGAATTCGACGTTTGTGAACCTGGCGGGGCACCAGCAGATGGAAGCGGAGTACAACGGGGTACTGGAGATGCATCCTGCGGACGCGGAGGCGCGAGGGATCGTGGACGGTATGGCGGTGCGGGTGTGGAATGACCGGGGGAGCCTGGAACTGGCGGTAAAACTGAGCCGGAAGGTGGGCCGGGGGGTAGTTGCGGGACGGCTGAACTGGAATAAGCTGTCGCGGGGAGGACACAATGTGAACCTGCTGACAGGGCAGCATCTGTCAGATTTGGGGGGTGGGCCGGCGTTTTATTCGGTGCTGGTGGAAGTGTCCCCGGAGATTCCTGAGAGATGGAAGGTGTGAAAGATGGCGGAATCCATTTAGACTGGGAACGGAAAATATACCACCCAAGCCAAGGGAACGAGCCGCGAGCGGCAGATTGCGTTGCGCGGGTGGGGAAGAGCCTGTGGTCGGGGTTTCGGGACTGCCCTCCGGTCACATATAATCGGCTTTTCTGAGCGTCCGCCGATTTTGAGCAGTGAGGGTGTGCCTATTTCTCCCGTAATGAAGGGCAGCGAAAGCTCCCCAAAGGAATTGAGCAAGGTTTTGCGTTCATATCGCCGCTATTTGCAGTTGCTGGTGTTGTTTGTGCTGTCGATCACGGCGATTACGGCGTGGGCTCAGCAGCAGAACATAATCCGAGAGATTCGGATTATTGGGGTGCGCCGGATTCCTCGCGAGACGGTACTGGCGCGGATGTTCAGCCGCGTAGGGGATCCATATGATCCATTGACGGTGGAGCGGGATTTCAACTCGCTATGGAACACCGGGTACTTCGAGAATGTGACGATTCAGAAGCAGCAGACGCCTACGGGCGTGATTCTGAACGTGTATCTGAAGGAAAAGCCGACGATCAGCGAGATTCACTACAAGGGATTGAACTCGATCACGGTTTCCGACATTCTGACGCGGTACAAGAAGAACAAGGTTCACCTGACGCCGGAGGAGGAGTACGATCCGACGCAGATTGCGGGTGCGATCACGTCGATCCGGCAACTGGAGGCGGAGCACGGGCACCAGTTTGCGACGGTCCGGCCTGACATCAAGAATGTTCCGCCGGCGCGAGTGGATATCACGTTTGTGGTGAAGGAAGGGCCGAAGGTGAAGGTGGGCAAGATCACGTTCAGCGGGAACCAGCATGTTCCTTCCGGCGTGCTTCTGAACTCGATGGTGGACCTGCGGCCGATCGGGATTCCTCACTCGATTATTTTTGAGCATTTATTTGCGCGCACGTATAACGCGAGCAAGCTGGACGAGGACGCGGACCGGGTGATGCAGGCGTACCGCGATCGTGGTTATGAGCGGGTGAATGTGGGCGAACCGGTCACGCATCTTCGGAATGAGTCGGGATTGTCGTGGTTCACGTTCCGTCCGAAAAAGGGCAAGCGGATCGATATTCATATCCCGATCCAGGAAGGGGAGCGTTACCGGCTGGGGACGATCAAGTTCAGCGGCAACAAGGCTGTGACGAACGTAAAGGCGCTTCGGGCTCAGTTTGCCATGAAGCGCGGTCAGATTTTTAACGCGACGAGTTTTTACAAGGGTTTAAAGAATTTGCGCGAGGCGTACGGGACGCTGGGCTACATCAATTTTGTGGCCACGCCGACGCCGACGTTCAACGAGAAGACGCACACGATCAACTGGCTGATTGATATCGACGAGGGCAAGCCGTTTTATGTATCGCGGATTGAATTCCGCGGGAATACGGTGACTCGTGATTTTGTGATCCGGCGCGCGTTGCTGTTGCAGGAAGGGCAGATTTATAACAGCAAGCTGTGGAAGCTGAGTCTGATGCGGTTGAACCAGCTGAACTATTTCGATCCGCTCAAGGTGGACCAGGACTCGGAGACGCATGAGAACGCGCAGAACGGGACGGTAGACCTGCTGCTTCGAGTGCACGAGAAGGGCAAGAATGCGATCGGTCTGAATGGCGGCGTGAGCGGTTTGTCGGGCTCGTTTGTAGGGCTGAACTACCAGACCAACAACTTTCTTGGGTTGGGCGAAACGCTGACGCTGCAGGCCAGCGGCGGCAACACGCAGAAGAACTTTGTATTTGGATTCACCGAGCCCTACGTGGAGAACAAGCCGCTGGAGCTGGGCTTCCAGGTATATCTGAGCAAGACGGATTACAACGCTTCGAAGAGCTATGCGCTGGCGGGGAATCCTTCTGCCAACTACAGTTCTGCGACCCAGTCGCTGCTGCAGAATTACAACCAGAAGAGCACGGGTTACAGTCTTTCGGCGAGCTACCAGCTTCCGCACTCGTTCAAGCGGATCGGCATTACGTATTCGTGGAACAAGTCGTCGGTGACGGCCTTCAGCCAGGCGTCGCAGAACCTGTTCCAGACGCTGGCGTTCCGGAGCGGCATCCAGGGTCAGAATTCACTGCAAGGGATTCTGACGAGCGAAATATCGCTGAGCATGTCCGAGGACAAGCTGGACGCGTTGTTTCTGCCGCATACGGGGTATGAGTTTTCGAGCGCGCTGCAGGTTGCGGGTATCTGGGGCAGTGTGCGGTTCATTCGCCCGGTTGTGGAGTGGAAGCAGTACTTCCCGATCAAGGGTCTGAGGCTGAACCGGCAGGGGCGGAACACGCTGGGCTACCGTGTGCAGGTATCGTACGTGCGCGGTTTCAGCGGGGATGTGGCGCCACCATTTGACCGCATTTATCAAGGCGGACAGAACGACCTGCGCGGCTTCCAGGTTCGTACGGGAACCCCGTATGGGTTTGTGCCGACGCGGGTGATGTTCGACCTGATGAATCCTGATGGGACGACGGTACCGCGGAATCCGTCGGATCCGGGCGAAGGTGCGATCAAGGTGCCGCTGCCGGTATACGGTATTGCGCCGGTGGGCGGCGATACGAGCATCGTGGGCAATGTTGAGTACACGATCCCGATCTATGGCCGGAGCGTGGCGTTTAATTTCTTCGATGACTTTGGACTGGATATGGCGTTGAGCCAGCAGCAGTTGAGGCAGAGTCCGGAGGGGATTGCGGCGCTGGACTCGCCGCTGTACGGATGCCCGAATTACATCAATGGTTCGTGCCAGGGCGGATTCCCGATCAGATTTTCAAGGACCATCAACATTATTTCCGGAACCAACTATGTACCGCGCGACTCCGTGGGAGCGGCGCTGGACGTGATGGTGCCGATTATTAACGCGCCATTCACCTTGTACTATGCATATAATCCGCTGCGTCTGGAGACGCAGTTCAACCGACCTAACCTGATTACAAGGAGCATGTTCCCGTCTGGGGGAGCCGGCGATTATACGTATGCGCTGGCCGAGCAACTGTATAACGGGCTGTACCAGTTGCGCGAACCGAAGAAGACGTTCC
>CAZWSD010000285.1:0-4998 GCA_964636535.1 uncultured Acidobacterium sp.
GTTGTCCGGGATGTGGCGCAGAGCCGAGGAGCAGGACTTTGATCCACTCGATGGCAACGCGGAAGGAGACGACGAGGAGGCCCGAAAGGATGCCGATGAAAATGGAGAGAACGAGTAAGAGACGTTCTTCGCGGGAGGGGGCAAGTTTTTGGAGATCGACGGAACCGAAGCGGAGACGGTCGAGGGCGCGAGCGCGGAGCGAAGCCTTTGACGCGGTTGCAGATTGAGAGGCGGGGTTCATTGTAGCTCCACCGCGTTCGGATTCCGTGCGATTGCGTAGAGGAGGGCGTCATCTCCCTGAGGGGGGCCGCATTGCTTTTGGGCATCGAGTTCGGTGTCGTAGACGAGCTGCATGAGCGTCTGTTCCATCTGGGGGTTCTGCTCTAGCCGAAAGAGGCTTATGTAGTTAGGCACCTTTGCCCAGCGAGCGGCAAGGCTTTTAGCGCTGGTCTGGGCGTTTTGCACAAGTGAACTGGGTTGGACGGCGAGGGGTAGCGGAGATGAGGCAGGCTGTGCAGGGGGCGCGGCAGCGGCAGCGGCGACGGGCGCCTCGCAAGCTTTGAAGCGCTTGCGGGCGATGGTGACGTTGCGCTGGATGCGGAGCGCGCGGTCGCGAATGGTGAGGTCCGTTGAGGGGTAGAGCTCGAGGATCTGGGAGGTGGTGGACTGCATTTTGCGGATCGTGGTTTGCAACGAGGCTGGCTGCCGAGCGAAGGAGCGGGCGTAGAGCGCGCGGTCGAGATAGTGAAGTGCCAGCTGGAATTGTCCAAGCTGATAGCTAGTGCGGCCGGCACCAGCGAGGGCGAACCACGAGGGTTCGCGTTGCCTGGCGAGGGTGCGATAGATCTGGAGGGCATCGGCCTGGCTGTCACATTGCTCGAGCATGCCGGCAACTTTGAGAAGGACGGCAGGGTGATTGGGGGCATTACCAGCGGCGATGAGCAATTGAGTGCGGGCGCGGGCGAACTGGTGGATGGAGATGAGATATTGTGCCAGCTCGAGGCGTACCTGGCGGCGGCGCCGATAGCCATCCCCTTCCCAGGTGCCGTCGATGGCGGTCTGGTAGTACGTGATGGCCTGGGCCTGGAGGTCCTGGCGGGCAGCGAGGCGGGCCAGGTGAAGGTTGATAATGCCGTTTCCTGGTTCGGATTCGCGGAGGGTGGTGAAGTAGGCGACGGCTTCATGGATGCGGCCCGCCTTGGCGAGGGCTTCAGCGAGTGCAATCTCAGTGGAGCGATCGGGCTGGTAGGCGAGCGAGGAGCGGAGAGCGTCGATGGCGACCATGGGTTCGTCTTTCTTGAGGGCGATTTCGCCGCGGCGCTTCCAGCGCTGAGCGAGATCGAGCTCGTGCGCTTTGAAGGAGTGAAAGAGGAGCCATGTGAGGCCGGAAAGGACCATGATGATAAGGACGAGGCTCAACAGGGCGATGGCATCCTGAATAATCAGGCGGCGTAGCGCGGCACGCTCCTCAGTCGTCATGGGATGGGTCGATTCGAGCACGGGTAGTTCCAGTTTAAAGTACCTTGCGCCAATGTTTTGCGTTGTTCGCGACGGGCGGCTGTAGAGGTTGGATGCGGGGGGAATGCGGGTGAGGCCGGCGAGGCCGCGGCGGAGTACCATAACGAGGAGAAACCATGAGTTTGATGGAGAAACAGGACCGATTGGAGGCGCGGCTGTCCGAACTGGGGAGCGTGCTGATTGCATACTCGGGAGGGGTTGACTCGGCGTACCTGGCGTGGAGCGCGCAGCGATTACTGGGGGACCGGTCTCTGGCGGTAATAGCGGATTCGGCGTCGCTGGCGCGGAGCCATTACCGCGACGCGGTGGCGTTTGCGGTTGAGCAGGGGATTCGGCTGGAGACGGTTCGGACCGGGGAACTGGATCAGGAAGCGTACGCGGCAAATGGTGCAGACCGGTGTTTTCATTGCAAGAATGAACTGTTTGGGTTGCTGGAGGCCGAGCGCGAGCGGCGAGGATTTGCGGCGGTGGCGTATGGACTGAACGTGGATGACCAGCAGGAATTCCGTCCTGGGCAGAAGGCGGCGGTGGCGCACCGGGTGGTGGCTCCGCTGGCGGATGCGGGTCTGGGCAAGGCGGAGATTCGGACGCTGGCTCATGAGGCTGGATTGCGGATATGGGATAAGCCGGCGTCGGCGTGTCTTTCGTCGCGGATTGAATATGGGCGGAGGGTGACGCGGGAGGTGCTGCGCATGGTGGAAGAGGCTGAGGATGCTCTGCAGCGGCTGGGTTTGCGGCGCTTCAGAGTGCGGCACCACGGGGAGATGGCGCGGATTGAGATTGCGGAAGAAGAGATGTCCGGGGCGCTGCGGCCGGAGTTTTTCCGGCAGATGTCGGCGGCGGTGCGGGCCGCGGGATTTCACTACGTGGCGGTGGACTGCGATGGGTACCGGTCGGGCTCGATGAACGAGCTGCTGCCGCTGGAAACGCTTACGGGAAGCATAAAGGGCATATGAGAATTGGGTATCTGGAGTGTTTTGGCGGGCTTTCCGGCGACATGATGCTGGGCGCGCTGGTTGCGGCCGGGGTTCCGGCGGAGCTGCTGCAGGAGACGGCGGGGGATCTTGGGCTGGGCGCGAGATTGCGGGTAGGGAGGGTGGATCGGAGCGGGATCCAGGCGGTGAAGGTGGATGTGCTGGTGGGGGATGAACTGGCAGAGGATGCTGGACACTCGCACGATCACAGCCACGAGCATGGACACTCGCATGGGAACGAACATTCGCACGGGCACAGCCACGATGAGGGACAGGGCCATACGCACGGGCATTTTCATGAGCATTCACATGGGCGGAACTGGCGGGAGATTCGAGGGCTGATTGAGGCGGCCCGGCTGGAGGAGGACGCGCGGCGGCTGGCGCTGCGGACATTTGGATTGCTGGCCGAAGCGGAGGCGAAGATTCATGGGTTGGCAGTGGAGGCTGTGCACTTTCACGAAGTGGGCAACGTGGACACGATCACCGATATCGTTTGCTGTGCCGTGGGGTTGACGTGGCTGGGCGTAGACGAATGGCATGCGGCGGCGGTGAATGTGGGCAGCGGGTTTGTGCAGTGCGCACATGGGAGGTTTCCGGTGCCGGCTCCGGCGACGGCGGAGCTGTTGCGGGGTGTGCCGGTGTATTCTGCTGGTCCGGAGGGCGAGGCGATGACGCCGACGGGCGCGGCGCTGCTGCGGGCTTTGGAGTGCCGGTTTGAGGCGCGGCCTTTGTTTACGGCGCAAGTGGTGGGTTATGGCGCGGGGACGAGGAATCCCAGGGGCTTCCCGAACGCGGTGCGGTTGAGCGTGGGTGAGGCGGTGATTGGTGCGACGGCTTGGGGGGGCGCCACCGATACGGTCACGGTATTGGAGTGCGCGGTGGATGACGCTTCACCGCAGGTGCTGGCGCATGCGCTGGAGATGTCGATGGAGCAGGGCGCGCTGGATGTGATGGCGGTTCCGGCGACGATGAAGAAAGGCAGGCTGGGGACGCTGTTGACGGTGCTGTGCAGACCGCAGGACGCGGACGGGCTGGCGACGCTGCTGTTCCGAGAGACGACGACGCTGGGGATGCGACGGCGCGAGGAGCAGCGGATGGTGCTGGAGCGGGAGATTCGGGTGGTGGGCACGGTGTATGGGGAGATTCGTGTGAAGGTAGCAGGCGCGAGTGGGGTGCGCTACAACGCTATGCCGGAGTATGAAGATTGCCGGCGGGCGGCGCGGGAGCATGACGTGGCGCTGCGGGAGGTGATGCAGGCGGCGCTGGGGGCGCTGGCGGATGCGGCGGAGGAGACGGCGTGAGGCGCGAGGCGATTTTGCGGCTGCTGGAAGAAGTGGCCAATGGAGGGGCGACACCGGCGAAGGCTGCGGAGCGGCTGGCGCACTTGCCATACGAGGAGACGGAGTTCGCGAAGATTGATCATCACCGGTCGCTGCGGCTGGGGTTGCCGGAGGTGATTTACGCGACGGGGAAGACGTCGGAGCAGGTGGCGGTGATTTTTGCGCGGATGGCGGCGGCGGGCGGCGCGGTGCTGGCGACGAGGGCGACGCGGGAGCATGCCGAGGCGGTGCGGGAGCTGGTTCCGGCGGCGGAGTACCACGATGCGGCGCGGATCGTAGCGCTGCGGGCCGATGGGGCGGAGCCGAAGTATGGTCCGCTGGCGGTGGTGTGCGCGGGGACGAGCGATATTCCGGTGGCCGAAGAAGCGGCGGTGACGGCGAAGTACCTGGAGTGCGAGGTGAGGCGGGTGTATGACGTGGGTGTGGCGGGGCTGCACAGGATTTTGTCGCAGAAGGAGACGCTGGACGGGGCGCGTGCGGTGATTGTGTGCGCGGGGATGGAAGGCGCGCTGCCGAGCGTGGTGGGCGGGCTGGTGGCAGCTCCCGTGATTGGGGTGCCGACGAGCGTGGGGTATGGGGCGGCGTTTGGCGGCCTGGCAGCGCTGCTGGGGATGTTGAATTCGTGCTCCCCGAATGTGTGCGTGGTGAATATTGACAATGGGTTTGGGGCGGCATTTGTGGCGGCGATGATGCTGCGTGCATGGGTTCAGTAAGGTTTCGGATTTGCCGCGATCCAGGAGTCCCCTTTGTGCATGTCAAGCCCCTCGATGTCATTTCGTGAAAGGCTTTCCTCCGCTGCACGCCCTCGGCGCTCGGGTTGGGATGACAACGTGTGTATATAAGGGCAGGTTCCTGGGATTCTGCAGGTGTCGAGGCCAGGCTTTCGTCTGTTCCATCGATTCAGGCATCGATGGGGGCAGCGTGGGGTACCAGGATTGTATGGTTACGAATGGCGTCTCTGTAAGTGACGTGGCACATTGCCATGGGTATTTTTGGGGTGTTAGGTTTGATTTGATCAGCACCATACAAAAGTTGAGGTATCACGCACATGCAGGCAAGTTATAACGGCCACGCGCTGCCCGAGGGCGGCCAGCCGATCGAGTACGCTGACGGTAAATATACGATTCCCGATCATCCGATTGTTCCCTTTATTGAGGGCGATGGGA
>CAZWSD010000286.1:0-4987 GCA_964636535.1 uncultured Acidobacterium sp.
CCGCGCCGCGCCAGGAGTAAATGCTCTGGTCCTCGTCGCCCACCACGCACACGTTTTGCGCCGGCCCCGCCAGCAGCTTCATTAGCTCATACTGCGGCCGATTCGTATCCTGGTACTCGTCGATCAGCAGGTACCGGTAGCGCCGGTTATAGCGTTCGCGAACCTCTCCCGAAGATTTCAGCACGCGAACCGCCTCCAGCAGAAGATCGTCAAAATCCAGCGCGTTATTCTTGCGCAGCTCCTTCCGGTACGACTCAAAGATGTGCGCAACGCGCTCGCTCACCGGATCGGCGGATTGCAGATAGTACTCCTGCGGATCGATCATGTGATTCTTCGCCCACGAGATCTTGGAGAGCACGGTGCGCGGCGTCAGATGCTTGTCGTCAAGGTTCATCCGGCGCATGATCTGCTTCACCAGCGATTGCTGCTCAGACTCGTCATAGATCGCGAAGGCCTTCGTGAGTCCCACATCGCCGATTCGCAGAGATTCAATCTCCCGCCGCAGCAGCCGCACGCAAAACGAGTGGAACGTGGCCAGCAGAGGCTTGGCCAGCGGCGAGTGGCCCAGCAGCCGGTCCACGCGCTCTTCCATCTCCCGCGCCGCCTTGTTCGTAAAGGTAACCGCCAGAATCGAGTCCGGCGAAACCCCGCGCTGCTCAATCAGGTATGCGATGCGGTGTGTAATGACCCGCGTCTTGCCGGAGCCCGCGCCCGCAAGTATCAGCACCGGCCCGTCCACGCTCTCCACGCCGGCGCGCTGCTGCGGATTCAATTTTTCGAGTAAGTCCTGCAAGACGCGCCCCTGCCTCTATTCTACCGGCTCGATTTGAACTGCACCGGAACGCTGGACCAGCCGCCAAAAAGCGAATAGCGTCAAAAGCATGAGCGGAGTGGAGTTATCCCTGCAGGGCAAAGTAGTCCTGGTTACGGGCGGCTCGCGCGGCATTGGGCGCGCGGCGGTGCTGCTCTTTCACAAGGCGGGCGCGAAGGTCGCATTCAATTACCTCACCGCCAAAACGCAGGCCGAGGAAGTCGTAGAGCTGTGCGGCGGCCCGGAGTGGTGCCGCGCATTCCAGCAGGAGCTTTCCATGCCGGCCGACGGGCGCAAGCTGGTCGCCGATGCGGTCGCCGCCTTCGGGCGCATCGATGCACTCGTCGTCAACCACGGAATCTGGCCCCCAATAGATGTGTCCATTGCCGAGATGAAGGACGAGCAATGGCACCGCACCATCGCCGTCAATCTCGATAGCGCCTATGGGTTGATTCAGGCGGCCGTGGCGCGGATGGAAACCCAGGGGCGCCCCGCGCACGCCGCCGCCGCCGGACACCTGATCCTCGTCAGCTCCACCGCCGGCCAGCGCGGAGAGGCCTTTCATGCCGATTACGCCGCTACCAAGGGCGCGCTCATCAGCATGACCAAAGGCCTCGCGACTGAGCTCGCTCCGAAAGGCATCTACGTCAACTGCGTCGCGCCCGGCTGGGTCATGACCGACATGAGCGCCCCGGCCCTGGCCGATACGCACACCCGCGACAAAATCTTCTCGGCCATTCCCCTCGCCAGGGTCGCCGATCCCATGGAAGTCGCCGGGCCGATCGTCTTTCTTTGCACGCCCTATGCCGGCTTCATCACCGGCGAAGTCCTCAATGTGAACGGCGGCGCGGTTCTGGCGGGGTAAAAAAATGAAAAAGCTTCTCGCGGCGGCGCTCCTGGCATTTGTAACTGCATCCGTATCTTATGCTCAGAACTCTGCGCCCGCCGGCCAGGATTCCGGGCTTGGCTCGGGCAAGGCGCGCGCGCTGCTCCAGGAGATGGTGCAGGCCCTGGGCGGACAAAAGTGGCTCAACATGAAAAACCAGTACACCGAAGGACGCATCGTCGGCTTTTTTCAGGGACGGCCCGACGACTCCTTCCAGCTCTACTTTGACTGGCGCCAGCCGCTCGGACCCGAACGCGAGGAGCTCACAAAGAAACGCGACGTGGTCGAACTCTACCGCGACCATACCTGTACCGAAGTGGATTACAAAGGCGCGCATCCCCAGGTCAAGAAGTATTGCCAGAGCTACCAGCGCCGCCGCAGACACAGCATTGAGTATGCCGTCCGCGTCTGGCTCAGGCAGCCGGAGACCGCCCTGATGAACGACGGCCAGAAGCTGGTCGAGGAT
Organism: uncultured Acidobacterium sp.; assembly: GCA_964636535.1. GTDB lineage: Bacteria > Acidobacteriota > Terriglobia > Terriglobales > Acidobacteriaceae > Acidobacterium. Next base: position 2,164 of record CAZWSD010000286.1, read on the forward strand.
CATCTGGCCAACCAGGTCACCCTCATCAACCACAACGATGACAGCATCACGATCCTCTTGGACGAGGACTCTCATTTGCCCCTGCAGGTTCGCTACCAGTGGCGCGACCCCGTCTACCACGATATGGATAAGGACATCGTCGAGTTCTCCAACTACCACACGGTGGACGGAATCGAGACGCCGTACACCATCACCTACATTCACAACGGCCAGATGACCGAACAGCGCTTCCTGTTCTACGCCGCCTACAATGTGCCGCTGCCGCCCGACGGCTTCAGTATCGCGGAAACGGTGCAGCGGATTGTCAAAATGCACCGGAACAGAAGATAAAGGCCCCAACCAGCCGATGGACGCAGAACTCCTCCGCAACTATCTCCTCACCCTGCCTCTCGTGGAAGAAACCATGCAGTGGGGCGACAACCTAGTCTTCTGGGTCGGAGACAAGGCCCTCGGCGGCAAAATGTTCGCGCTCGTCAATCTCCAGCATGACTCCCGCGGCGTCCTCTCCTTCGCCGCCGCGCACCAGCGCTTCGCAGAGTTGCTCGAAATCGAAGGCGTCTTCCCCGCGCCCTACCTCGCGCGCGCCCACTGGGTCGCCATCGAACAGTGGAACACTTTGCCCGCCCCAGAGCTCAAGTCCCTGCTCCGCGACGCCCGTTCCCTCGTCGAAGCCAGGCTCCCCAAACGCACCCGCGACACTCTTGCCCTCCCCGCCGCACAGCGCCGCAAACTCATCGCCACCCGCAAAAATCAGTTGTCGAAAAGAAAATAGACCCTGCATCCTTCGCCACCCTTCGTCGCTGGCCGCTGGTAGTCTAAGAGCATGATCAAAGGCATCACGCTTACCCGGCGCATCCGCTCCGAGGCTGATTTCGAACGCCTCGCGGGCTTTCTCTCCGCGCTCGGGTTTGAGCCCGGCAAGCCCTGGCAAGACTCCGCCAGCCGGGGCCGTCCATTCCTCGCCCCCATCGGCAATCTTGAAATCGTCCACGCCGCTCCTCACGCTGCCCACGACTTCGGCTCTGCCTACGAGGCCGCTCAAGACTACCTCACCGGCCAGTCCGCCCGCGCCGCCCACGACCACATCTATATTGAGGTCACCAGCCTCGACTCCGTCCGCCAGGCCGCCGAAGCATGGCTCGCCGCGCACCCCCTCGACGCCGCAACCCCCCTCTCCGCCATCGCGGACACCCACTGGAAATCGCGCCTCTTCCACGCCACCCCCGTCCCCGGCTTTACCCTCACCTTCTGGGAGTGGGCCGACCCCGTGAAAGGCAAGCCCATCGCCATCGAAGGTGACCTCTCCGCCGCCGGCATCCGCTTCGCCATCGTCGTCGCCCGCTGGAATGCCGTCATCACCGACCGCCTCCTGCTCGGCGCACTCGACGCGCTCCATCGCAGCGGCGCGGCCAGCTCCGGCATCACCATCGTCCGCGTCCCGGGCGCATGGGAGATCCCCTCCGCCGCCCGCAAGCTCGCCGAATCAAGGTCCGTCGATGCAGTCATCACACTCGGCGTTCTCCTCCGCGGAGAAACCGCCCACTACGAGGCCATCTACAACGAAGTCTCGCGCGGCATCGGCCAGTCCCAACAGGACACCGGCATCCCCCACGCCTTCGGCGTCCTCACCTGCGAAACCTTGGAGCAGGCCCTCGACCGCGCCGGCCTCAAGGCCGGAAACAAAGGCTTTGAAGCCGCCATTGCCGCCATCGAAATGGTCTCCCTTCATCGCAAAATCCCGGTTCCAAGCGCGGAAGTCGCCCCATGACCACCACCGGCAAGCGACGCAAGGGGCGCGAACTCGCCATGCAGATGCTCTTCCAGGCCGACCTCGGCAAACAAAACCCCGACCAGGTCCGACAGACCTTCTGGGCCGCCCGCGAAGAGGACGAGCCGGACGTTCGCGGCTTCGCAGAAGACCTCTTCCGCGTCGCCAGCGCGCGCCTGGAAGAGATCGACGCCCTCATCGAGCAGCACTCCGCCAACTGGCGCATCGAGCGCATGGCCGCCGTCGACCGCAACGTCCTCCGCATGGCTGTCGCCGAGCTCATCGGCTTCCCCGGCACTCCCGCGCCCATCATCATCAATGAGGCCCTCGAAATCGCCCGCCGCTACTCCGGCCCCGACGCCATCAATTTCCTCAACGGCGTACTCGACGCCATCGCCCGCCAGCGCTACGAGAAAAAGACCGGAGCCACCTCTTAGAGCAAACCCACCCTCGCTCTAAACCCAACACCCGCCGCTCAAGCCTCCGGCTTCGCCCACCGCGGCCGGTATGTGATTCCAGTCACAGCCAGTCCTATATTCACGCGCTCCCAATCGTAATCGGTCGAAGCTTTCCCCGGCGGGCAAAGAAAACCGTCGCAAAACTGGCGACTGCCGCCCCCCTGCGGGCGCGTCCCCGGCAAGCCAGGCTTCAGGCCCAGAGGAGAACCACTCCATGCCGTCCAATACGCTTACGGTCAAAGACAATCGCACGGATCGCACCTATACCCTCCCCATCGAGAATGGCACCGTCCGCTCCATGGACTTTCGCCAGATCAAAACCGGCAACGACGACTTCGGGCTCATGACCTATGACCCCGCCTTCGTCAACACCGCCTCCTGCCGCAGCGGCATCACCTTCATCGATGGCGACCGCGGCATCCTCGAGTATCGCGGCTACCCCATTGAAGTCCTCGCCGAACACTGCACCTTCCTCGAGGTCGCATACTTGCTGCTCTTCGGCGAGCTCCCCAACCAGCCCCAGCTCAAGGAATGGCGCGCTGACATCACCCGCCACACCATGCTGCACGAAACCACCAGGAAATTCATGGATGGCTTC
>CAZWSD010000287.1:0-4975 GCA_964636535.1 uncultured Acidobacterium sp.
GGTGTCGACCGTCATCGGCACGGGCCTGGGAATGTAGGAGCGGTCGCCGTAGGCCTTTTCAAAGACCACATGACCATCGTGGCCGATGAGCACCACGGCGCCCGGGATCAGGTGCTCCTTGAGAGCCTTGGCCATGAGCCGATTAATGCTGTTGAAATTGGGCGGGTGGTATGTCTGCGCCGTGGCCGGGAGCGTGAAGGCGATCGACATGATTGCAATCGACAGGTAGAGGCAGGTCTTCCATCCGGTATTTGCGATATGTCTTGGCATGAGCAGTCCTATGTTTCGATTGGGGTTGAAGATATCATTGCTGGGAAAATTGCTCCTCAGGCGTTAGGGTGGCAGAAAAGAAAGAACTGGCCAGGTACCCGGTCGCGAACGTGGCGATTGCACCAAAGACGACATACCAGGTCCAGGCAATTCTTGGAAAAGTAAACGCGTGGCCGGCCAGGGTGAAATGGATGGCATGTGGCTGGAGCCAAAGCAACACGTTCAATGTGAATCCGAATATCATGCCCACAATCGCGCCCCACTCGTTCGCCCTGCGCGTGAGCACGCCCAGCAGGAAGACGCCGAGCAATGATCCATACGCCACCGACGCAATCGCCAGCCCCAGTTCGACGACATGCCCGCTGGTACGGGATAGGACGGCCAGGACCAGCAGCACCGCCGTCCAGCCCACAGTGCTGATGCGGGATACCGCGATGCGGCGCGATGGACTGGAGTGGGGCCGCAGACGCAGATAGATGTCGACGACGCTGCTCGACGAGAGCGAGTTGAGTGCGGCGCTCAGGTTGGACATGGCCGCGGCAAGAATGGCCGCCACCACCAGCCCGGCAAAGCCGGTGGGAAATTCCGTCACGATGAATCGAGGGAACACGTGATCGGCGCTGGAGAAATGAACGCCCGGCGCCACCTGCGAGTAGAAGACGAAAAGCGCCGCCCCAATCAGGAGAAAGACCGCAAACTGAATCAGGACCAGCACCGCACTGCCCATCAGCGCGCGTTGCGAATCCCGCAGGTTGCGCGCGGCCAGCAGGCGCTGGACCATCAACTGGTCTGTGCCATGGCTCGCCATGGTGAGGAAGCATCCGCCGATAACCCCCGCCCAGAAGGTGAACGTCGTGGTGAGGTTGAAGGCGAAATTCAGCAGATGGAATTTTCCGGCGGCTGCCGCGACATGCTGGATCTGCGGCCAGCCTCCTGGGATGCGATGTACCAGGAGCCATAGAGCCACCACCGTGCCAACGGCATAGATGCCCATCTGCACCACATCGGTCCAGATGACCGCCGAGAGCCCCCCTTCGAACGTATACACCAGCGTGAGAAGGGTAATGATGACGATTGAGGTCATATCGCCCGTGCCCAGCGCAGCGTGCACCACAATGGCCACGGCAAAGACGCGGACACCCTCCGCCGCGGCCCGCGTCACCAGGAAAAAGAGCGCCGTGACGCGATGCAGTCTCGCGCCGAACCGGCGGTCTATCAATTGATAGGCGGTCAGCAGTTCTCCACGAAAATAGCGCGGTAGAAAGGCAACGCAGAGGATGGCGCGCCCCACCAGGTAGCCGAACGCAATGGTCAGAAAGCCGAAGTCCCCGGTAAACGCCAGTCCCGGCACGCTGATGACGGTGAGCGTGCTGGTTTCCGCCGAAACAATGGACAACATGATGGCCCACCATGGGACGTTGCGGTCGGCAAGAAAATAGCTCTGCAGAGTGCGATCGCGCTTGCGAAAGCGAAGGCCGAACCAGGTGATGCCGCCCAGGTAGACCGCCACAACAAGCAGGTCCAGCGCATGCAGGCGCGGGTGAAAGGCGGTGAAGAGGGAAAGATATATCCACATAAGATAAGGGCGCAACTTGTCGGCGTCAAACGGTCATGTCAAGGCCAGTGTTGAATCAGGAGGCGGCGCTGGTCGCTCCATCATTTTCCCCCAGCCGAAGCCGGAATTTGCGGCTGAGCAGGCGGCACGGTGACGGAAAGCGCCGGCAGGCCCAGGGCCTCCGGCGTGGGAAGAGTGTGGGTCTGGTACCACTGGTGCTGAATGGCGGCAAATTGCCTCGCTCGCTTGATCCAGAACTGCTGTGCAAGGTCGTAATGTGCCATCACGTTATCCAGCCAATAGGGACGGTTTTCCTCCAGCCACGCCCGCCGATAGAGATCGCGAGTCAGCCCGTAGCCGTCGCGCAGGTTCTGGCATTGGCCATCCACCCCGGAGATCATCCCCAGCTCCAGGCCTACGTCATGCTCGCGCTTCGGGTCCATTTCTTCCCAATAGGCGAGGTTGTATTCCTGCGCAATCTGCTGCGCGGTTTCAAACTTGTAACCCAGGAAATCCAACCGCCGCGCGCCCATCTCCATCGCACTCAGTGCCTCAGGCTCCCGCAAATGGCCTTGTTCGCGCGCCTCGTCGATCAGGATGATGGCCTGCTCGGCGTCGACCCGAACCGTATGTATCACCGGCAACAGCCTGGCCGAAATCTCTTGGCCCTCCGCGCTCCAGGGGTTCACCCAGAACATGTGATCGGTTTCCGCCGCCAGCCCCACACCCTCCAGCACCCTCTGCGCGGCCATCAGCTTCTCCTGCGCCAGGTTGATTTTGCCTGTCGTGTCTCCGTGAAAGACCGGGCCGTAGCTGTCTTGAAATTGCGCGATGTTTGCCGGTCCGGGCTGCCAGCCGGCCGCCGCGCCGTATAGAACGCCGTACCAGTCCAAATTGAACAACCCCTCGCCAAAGTCGTTCCACACCGTGTTCAACTCACCCGTGGCGCCGTACCGCTGACCGTCTGCCACGAATCGCTGAATGTTGAGGAACCCGGCATTGAAGTCCGGATATACCCGCCGCCAGTTGTTGATTCCAGGAGCTACCCATGTCTCCATGCCCGCATTGACGTAGGGCGTGATCCATTGGCGGTACCCCTGCGGCTGCGGGCTGTACACCCACGGCACGGCGATCATGTCCCGCGGCAGCTTCTTCACCAGCTGCGGGTTGCGCATGGCGATGTCTCCCCAGAACAATATCCGCTTGTGAAGTGGGGCGAGGGTCTGGTGAATCTGCTTCAGGAAAGCTATGTAGACCGCGTCCAGTCCTTCCTTCTTCACGAGAGCCTTGGTCTGCCCCCTGCCCAGATCGTAGGTCTCATCCGCTCCGATATGAATGAAGGGACCGGGAAACATAGCCGCAATCTGCGTGAACCATTGCTGGATCAGTTGCAGCGACCCCGGCTGGCCAGGAGCCAGCACCGTTCCGTGCGGCGTCTCCGCCAGTTGCGAATAAATGTCATAGGTCAACACGTGGTTCAGGTGACCGAAGGCCTCCTGCTCGGGAATGATCGTCACGTGATACTGGCTTGCGTACCGCACCAGTGCCTTAACGTCAGACGGCGTCATCGCTCCGCCGGGGGGCGCGGCCAGCGGATTGTCCGGGTAGGCCAGCGTGTTCTCAAAATAGGGCGAGTAAATATTCACCTTGTACTCTGACAGCACGCGGACCTGGTGCTCCTGAAAGGCCAGCGTCGGCACCGGCCCCCGTGAAAGGTCATCGCTGATTCCGCGGTACTTCATCGCCGGCCAGTCGCGAATCAGCGCGCCGCGCAGCACGGGTCCCGAGCCCTGTCCTGGCAGTCCTCCTGCCACCAGTTGCTTGATGGTTTGCGCGCCGTAGTACAGCCCCGCGCCCGTGGCCGCTATGTCATAGCATTTGCTCCCCTGCGTTACCACGACGTAGCCCTGCCCGTGCATGGCGGCAGTAAAATTGACGTGTTCGCGCGCCAGGATCTGCTTCGCCCTTCTGTTATCCAGCCGCAGAAGAACAATTTCAGCGCGGCCTCGATGTCCCGGCCGCGCATCCACGCCGCGCGCCTTCAGGCCGCGGATCAGGTCCTTCACCGCAAATGCATCCTGCGAATTACGGCTGGGAGTCGATACGCCGACACCATGAGCCAATGAGATTGGGGCGCGCTCATCAATCTCGCGGGGCATCGGAATCAGGGACCAATGCGACGCCGGCGCGATAGCAGACGCCGGGACTTCTATAGCCTGGCCAACCAATGCAGCCGGCGCCAACAGGGCAACACCGAGAACCGTGCAAATGAAAATTCGGAAACTCGCAACCGGAGAACGTCTCAGAAACGTCACTAGGGGCATTCACTCATCCTCGAATTAGAGAGTTCGAACTCACCAGCCTGATGATTGCCGGCATGGAAGGCAACAGGACGGCTCAGGCCGGAGCAGAACTGCCGGCTGGCGCAATTGCGCGGTAAGACAGTGGAGGAAATCAAAGATCCGCAGCAGGGGGCATACATTCTCAAGACCGTATCTCCACATCTCCATCCAAGGGCATCTGTCGGGAGACCGGGAGCGGCCTGCGCCGTGTTGCCGTTTTGCCGCCAGAATTTTGTCTTGCACAATAGACAGCTGTTATTTGGCTCACCCCTCATTTTTGGAAACCGAAAAGGGAGGTGGTGCACATCCCGTCGAAGCCATACACGAACCTGCAGCGTGCTGAACCAGGATGAAGCCGAATGATCCGGACTGCATCCCCCAGGCATCTTGAAACGGAACGGCGCCGGGGGCATTCCGGCTGCCCTCCAATCACGTCAGGATGCGGAAGATAAGAGCTTTTGGAGTAGAAGTATTCCACGCCGCAAGACAGGTGTCAACGTTCTTTTGGACGATTACTCAGCCAGTCATCTAGAGGAATAGAAGACTTCCCGAGGCCAAAAGGAGCATAATGAAAGTAGCTTGACAGAAGGTGAATGCGGGTTATATTACAGGCCCTGATGCAGGAAATTTCCATACCTCAATTGCAGCCTCTGGACCGCAGGAGCGGCGTGCCGCTCCACTATCAGATTCAGCAGCGCCTGATGAATCTGGTCCGGTCCGGCGCGTTCAGCCCCAGTCAGCCGATCCCTTCCGTGCAGGAGATCGCCGCCAGGCTGGGAGTGAGTCAGATGACGGCGCGTCAGGCCAT
>CAZWSD010000288.1:0-4968 GCA_964636535.1 uncultured Acidobacterium sp.
GACTTTTTTTCGCCGCCATTCGCTCCCTGGATTTCAGCGACGCTTGCGCTCGCTGATCTGCTGTCCATCCTTTCGCTCTCCGAGGGGACGGCTTTCCCCTTAGTTCGCTATGAATGGAGTTGACCGTTGCCTGCACGCTCTCAGGAATCTCCTGCATGTAGACATCGGTGGTGGTTGCCGTTCTGGAGTGCCGAAGCACACCCTGCACGTCCTTTACTGTGCCTTTCTTCTGAGCGAGCGTCGCAATCGTTCGCCGGATGACCTGAAACGTCAGCTTTGGCAGTCCCAAGTCTTTCGCCAGTTTGTGAAGAACCCGCTTCCGGTAGTTGTCCGTGTCCAGAAATCCCCCGGTTTGATTCGGGAAGATGAAGGCTTCAGGAGACGGATCGGGAGCGTGCTGTCTCCACACTGCAAGTTGCTTCGCCAGGTCTTTCGGCAGATGCACCGTGGCGAGGCTTCTCTGAGTTTTGCCCCAGGGGCGAATCTTGCCCTTGTAGACAGTCTCCGTGACGCTCATGGAGGAAGCAGCTTCGTTGAAGCACTTCCACCGGAGCCCAAACAACTCGCTCGGACGAAGTGCATTCGTCATGTCCAGTTCGAGCAGCAGTCGATCCCGGTCGTCCAACTCGGACAGTGCCTTCCTCAACTGATCCCACGTCAAGGTCGTCTTATCCGTCTCACGTAGCTGTGTTGGGACCTTCACCTTACGCGCAGGGTCTTTGGCGAGGAAATCCTGATCAGCGGCCTCGGCGAAGATGTCCCGCATGTATGCCCTCATCTGAAGCACTCTGTCTCTGGATCGGGTTTTGGCCAGTTTGTTGAGGTGGACCTGCAACGTGAATTTGTCGAAGTTCTCCAGCGGGACATCCTCGAAATCATCGATGAGGTCTTGCTGGATCAGCATCGTCTTCACCTTTGCAGTTTCTTCTTTCCAACTCGCCTCCTTCAAAGGAAGGAAGCGATTGCGAACGAACCATCCGAAGGTGACAGAGCCATCGTTAACAGCTTTGCAGCCCAGAGACTGTCCGGTCAGTTTGGCGATCTCTCGTTCCAGCGATTCCCGTGCCTCAAACTTCGTGAGCTGACTTTTGGGGCCAAGAACAACCGGGACGATAGTGCTCTTGAGTTCACTGCTTACAGGGTCCATTACGTCACGGCGGAAGTATCCATACCACTTCTTGCCACGCGCAACGACCCATCCCTTCTGGTGCGATTTGCCCATCGCGTTCTCGATTCTGTGGGGGAATACGAGCGGGCACCTCTATTTTACCGAGGTGTTCGGTAATTTCAGCGCCGTTTCCGACGCAAAGAAGAGAGGCGCTCGCGCTCATTGACGAACTCTTCGACTTCGCTCAAGCGATAGCGCAGGACTCCGTCGCTCATGCGAATGACTGGTAGATAGGGAGCCTTGCGTGAGGAGTGATCCCAAACCCAGTCCTTGGTTACATTGAGCCGTTGCGCGACATCCTCAACGGTGAGCAGCGGTTCCCTGAGGGGCATCTGTTGGATCGTTGCATTGAGAGCCATCGGTGTCTCCAGAGCTGTAGCGTTGACATCGCGCGAACAGCGATGCTGCCCTCAGATTCTGATGAACTCCCTGTCTCGTCTAATACTTTGCAGTTATCGGGTGATAGGTCGCAGTTATCACATAGGGGGCTGTGACTGCTCAAGTTTTCAGTATCATCGCAATGAATTTTTGATAAAACGTGCAGAATTTACGCAAGGCTCTGTTGAAAACCAAGTCGTATTTCGCAACAATTTCCACAAGTGTTAGGCGACTGCAATGCTGCATATCGCTTCGTGCTTGATCGTGCGCTCATACCCGTCGTAGAGGAGATATGCGGTATGAATGACCTGGCCGAGTTTCGTCACTTCAAGTATCTGTTGGCGATTCTGGAACACAGAGGATTGAGGGCAGCTGCGGAGCACGTTCATACCGCGCAACCGAACCTCAGCACGCAGGCAAAACAATTCCAGGACAACTTCTCGCTTCGACTCTTTCGCAAAGGTCGCGATGGCCGGATACGAGTAACGGACACCGGCATTGCATTCGTGCCGATTGCGCAGGATCTTCTCCAAGCACGTGACGAAGCTATAGCGGCGTTAATGGCAATCGAGAATGGCGAAATCCATACTCTGAGATTTGGGCGCTCTTCGTTCGTCGATCGGGAACTCTTTAACGCAGGATGTGAAGTGCACAAGGAAATGCTTCCGGGGTGCCAGATTCAGCCTGCTCATGGCGATGCGGTCCAACTCATCGATGAGGTTCTATCGGGAGAGATGGATGCCGCGCTTGTAACACTGCCGATAGACGACCTTCGGCTCACTGTCGAACAGATACAACGAAGTCGGCTGGTGGTTTGTCTACCTAAAAATCACTCTCTTGCTACAAAGCCGGTCCTCCAACCAGCCGACTTGCAGACACATCTCAAAGTCTTCTACCACCCCAAACACCATCCTTACGCTCATGCCCGCCTGCTCGAAATGCTGACGAACTCCGGAATCACCATTGACAAACAATTGCGGGTATCCCATCCCAGCGAAATGCAGGACATGGTGAAGCAAGGCTACGGGTTTGCAATGATTCGGGAAGGGACTGCACTCGACGCCGAACTTGTTACGCGGCCTGTCGCCGGAGTGGATTGGACGGTAGATACCGCCCTTGTGTATTGCAAGCAAAGGCATCCGAAGACCATTCCAGTGTGGGTTCGGCGTTGGAGGAGAATGATCGCTGCAGAGAGTGGGAATCAACGATTGCAAGACGCTGATTTTCACCGGAAACGTCCGCCACAATCGACCGGCGCGAAACCGACTCAGTTATCGCTTCTGGGATAAAGATGCAGTGATGAAGCGATAGGGTTTCCAAACGGCATCGGTTACTCATCTCTACTGGCAGGCTAAACGAGAACAAAGCGATATGCGGGAGCTATCACCCGATAAATAAGACGTATTAGACGGCGAACGAGAGCTGACCTACTCTGACGGCATATCGCGGTTATCACACCGCTGGAGGTGCCAATGTTCCACGGAAGCCAAGCCTTTTGTAACCCGCCCCAAACCCATAGTCGCTCCCGCCTTGCCAAGAGATTGGCACAAACCTTCACCAAGCAGAGAGTCATGCACGCTGCATACCTGCTCCGTCCGCTGCTCGTGGCACTGGCTCTTGCAGGCGTTGCTCACGCCCAGGGGACGATGGACTTCTCAGGGGCAACTACTCTGATGGCCACGTTCAAAACCTTCGCCATGTACGCTGGCGCAGTCATCTGCCTTGGTGGCCTCATCTTTGCCGGAATCCGGATGATGAGCGGTCGCTTTCAAGACGCAATTCCCGGCCTCTTCGGTGCGCTTTTCGGTGCAGGCGTACTTGGATGGGGCGCGGGCTGGATTGGCTCGCTCACCGGACAGCAAATGTGAACGGTGACGGCCATGACCAAGCGAGGAGAACCATTACCGATCAATCAAGCGCTGAATCGTCCGAGAGCCAAACTCGGCCTCGACCTCACAGCATGGATGGCGATCGTATTCGTCTGCGTAACGGTTTTCCTCGTTGGGTTTCGTCTTTTGGCGATGATGGCCTTCCCCACGCTCGCAGTGGGCGCATGGCTCATCGTTCGTAAACACCCAAAGATGTTTCAGCTCTGGGGCCTCAGCCTCAACCAGAAGTCCTACTATGACCCGCGCAAATACTGAGCAAGCCAAATTCGTACCGTGGTTCGCCAAGGCAGGGGCCGCGTGCAGCATCGTTCCGATTGCACGCTTTGTCGGCCCGAATGTCTTTGCCCTGAAAGGCGGCGGGTACGGATGCCTGTTTGCGCTTACAGGTATCGATGAAGAGGGTTTGACCGACCAGGAGCTTGACGCAAGGATGCGGTCGATAGAGGGCGCATTGCGTGGCCTTCCCGAAGGGTCATGTCTCTATCAGTACACCCGCGTCATGTCCGGCTTCGCGTTACCGCGTCAGCAGAAATACAACAATAGCGTCACACAGACTTTCGTCGATGACCGGCTCGCGTTCCTTGAGAAGACGGCAGGCTTTCGCCGCATAGACCTCCACTGGTGCCTCACGCTGGAGCCATCGAAGCTAAAAGCGTTCGACCTCAAGCCCCAGGAAAACGCCGCCGACACCTCGCGGCTCCTCGGAGAGCTTCAGAAAGCCGCAACGATTCTGGAAGGTCATCTCGGGAGTTTGTTGGGCCTGCGACTGCTCGATAAAAACAGCGCATTTCAGTTCTTCTCCTATCTCTTCAACCTGGAAGAGTGGGCCGCCCAGTCACAGCTCCGCGAGGATACCGGCGTAGACCGGCAAACCGTCAGCAACCCAGTCGTGTGGCACACCGATCATCTTCGCATCGGCAAGCGCTACGTGCAGATGTTCTCCCTCAAGACGACGCCCGAAGCATCCCGGCCCTGCCTCTTCTCTGGCCTGCTAACACTGGATTGCGATAGCGTCTTGTGCTCGACATGGCGGCCCAAGTCCACCGCCGCAGCCCGCAGCGAGATCGATGCTCAGGAGAAGTTCATCTCCTTTTTCAAAGTCGGCGTGCTGACGCGAGTGATGAGCGGACGCGATACAGCGTCGCTTGACACCGGAGCCGGTGCGAAGGCCGCCAACAACAGCGTCGATGACTTGAGCCTTGTCATCCGTGAGTTGGACAAGAAGGCGCAGGGCGAATACTCGCTGCGGCTGCTGCTCGCTGCCAACGGCGCTGAACAGCTACGTGACACCGCGCCCGCCGTGCATCGAATCTTCGTCGATGCGCGGGCGCAGGTGATCGAGGAGACGCTGGGAAATCTCTGTGCGTTCTACGCGATGTTCCCCGGCAATGGCAAATTCAATGTCTTCCCAATGTGGCTGTCTGAAGAACATCATGCGCGGCTCTCTTCCGTTTTTGCCCCGCACATCGGGCATCCGCATTCGGAAGACCTGGATTCCGAGTACCTGAATGTCTTCGAGACACGCACGCGGAC
>CAZWSD010000289.1:0-4962 GCA_964636535.1 uncultured Acidobacterium sp.
AGTTCAGCGACAGCGGCGGTGCGAATGGCGGCTGGAGTGGTCACGTCGAGAGTGGTGAGTTGGCGGCCATGGTCGGACTCGACATAGAGCAGTGTCTGGCCGGCGTGGTTGTGGCGCAGGTACATGGCTTCGGCTCCGGGATGGGCCAGGGCTGGGTTGGCTTCCGGGGAGTCGACGCGGAGGGTATTGGAATGAGGCCGCGCGAGTGCGCTGGCGGAAATGCTGAAAGCTGCGAGGACCGCGGTTGCCAGGAAGGATTTGATATTGACGGTCATGTCTTTCTTCTCCTATTGATTTCCAGTCTCGGCCGCGCGGAGTTATCGGGTCCAATTAGAAATTGTGATTGGCAATAAGGCGGAGCTGGTGGGACGTCAACGGAATAGTTTTGCCACGGTGGAGGTTTCGAGGCCGGATTAAGAGGGTCGGCGCCGTGCGGCAACTCCCACATCCCCTTCGTGGACATGGGGCACCCCGGTTTGTTCAGGAATGGAAGGATTTGGACCGGGTTTTCAACATGGTTGGGGTGGTTGGAGCGGGAGTGGGACTTTTGAGGGGAGCCTAGAATAGAGAGTCATGGCTGAGTTTACGCACCTGCATTTGCATACCGATTACTCCTTGCTGGATGGCGCCTGCGACGTGGAAAAGCTGGTGAACCGGGTGGCCGACATTGGGCAGAAGTCGGTCGCGATCACGGATCACGGGAACATTTATGGCGCGGTGCATTTTTTTGATGCGGCGCAGAAGCGGGGGATCAAGCCGATCTTGGGCTGCGAGTTGTACATCTGCCAGAAGGAGGATCACCGGGCTGATCCGCAGGGGGATGATTACAACCACCTGCTGGTGCTGGCGGAGAACGAGGAGGGCTACCGGAACCTGGTGCGGCTGACCTCGGAGGCGTCGCTGCACGGGTTTTATCGCAAGCCGCGGGTGAGCAAGAATTATCTGGCCGAGCATGCGGAGGGGTTGATTGGTTTTTCGGGGTGTTTGGCGGGGGAGTTTTGCCAGAACCTGATGGATGGGAATTACGAGGGCGCGAAGGCGACGGCGGGGCAGTACCAGGACATTTTCGGGAAGGGGAATTTCTTCCTGGAGATTCAGGACCAGGGGCTGGAACTGGAGAAGAAGATTCATGCGGATATGTTCAAGCTGGAGAAGGAGCTTGGGATTCCGCTGGTGGCGACCAATGACAGCCACTATTTGTGCGAGGACGATCATCACGCGCATGACGTGCTGCTGTGCGTGCAGACGTTGGGTTCGATCAACGATCCGAAGCGGTTCAAATTTGATTCGGACCAGTTTTATGTGAAGTCGGCAGCGGAGATGGAGAAGCTGTTCAGCCATGCACCTGAGGTGGTGAGCCGGACGATGGAGTTTGCGGAGCGTTGCTCGCTGAAGCTGAGCAAGGTGGAGAATCCGTTTCCTGAGTTTGCGGTGCCGGCCGGTCATACGATCGATAGCTACTTTGAGCAGGTGTGCCGTGAGGGTTTGAGAAAGCGGTTCGAGACGGCGGTGCGGCAGCTGGAGCTGCGGGGTGTGCAGCGGTCTACGCGTGAGGAATACGAGGCGCGGCTGTCGTATGAGATCGGGATCATCAAGCAGATGAAGTACGCGGGATATTTTCTGATCGTGTGGGACTTCATCCGGTATGCGCGGGAACATGGGATTCCGGTGGGTCCTGGGCGCGGATCGGCGACGGGCTCGCTGGTGGCGTACGCGATGGAGATCACGAACATCGATCCGATGCAGAATGTGCTTCTTTTTGAGAGGTTTCTGAATCCGGAGCGGGTGTCGATGCCGGATATCGACGTGGATTTCTGCATGAATCGGCGGGGCGAGGTGATTGATTATGTGACGCGGAAGTACGGGCGGGAGCAGGTAGCGCAGATCATCACGTTCAACACGATGGCGGCGAAGGCGGCGATCAAGGACGTGGGCCGCGCGCTGGGCATGCCGTATGGAGAAGTGGACCGGATCGCGAAGATGATTCCTGCGACGGTGGGGGTGACGATTGACCGGGCGCTGGCGGACTCGCCGCAATTGCAGGATGCGTGCGAGACGAATGCTCAGATAAGAGAGCTGGTGGATACGGCGAAGAAGCTGGAGGGTCTGGTGCGGGGGGCGGGGGTGCATGCCTCGGCGGTGGTGATCGCGCCGCGCCCGCTGACGGAGCTGGTTCCCGTGAGCCGGAGCAAGAGCGAAGAAATTGTGACGGCGTATGACATGAAGGCCGTGGAGAAGATGGGCCTGCTGAAGATGGATTTTTTGGGGCTGGCGACGCTGACGGTGATTACGGACGCGGTGAAGCTGATTGAGCAGACGCGGGGCGAGCAGGTGGACATTGAGGCGATTCCGATAGATGACGCGGAGACGTTCCAGCGGGTATTTCACACGGCGCTGACCTCGGGTGTGTTTCAGTTTGAATCGTCTGGGATGCGGGATATTTTGCGGCGGTACAAGCCGGACACGGTGGAGGAGCTGACGCAGTTGAACGCGCTGTACCGTCCAGGGCCGATGGACATGATCGACGACTTCATCGAGAGGAAGTGGGGCCGCCGGAAGGTGGAGTATCTGCTGCCTGCGCTGGAGGGAATTCTGAAGGACTCATTGGGCGTGATCGTGTATCAGGAACAGGTGATGCGGATTGCGAACGTGCTGGCGAGCTACTCGCTGGGGGAGGCCGACCTGTTGCGCCGGGCGATGGGGAAGAAGAACGCGGAGGCGATGGCCGAGCAGCGGGAGCGGTTTGTAAGCGGAGCGGCGGCGCTGGGACATGCGAAGGCGCCTGTGGAAGAGATTTTCGAGCAGATGGCGAAGTTTTCCGGGTACGGGTTTAACAAGTCGCACTCGGCGGCGTATGCGTGGGTAGCGTACCAGACGGCGTATTTGAAGACGCATTATCCGGTGGAGTTTATGGCGGCGCTGCTGACGTCTGAGATATCGAAGCCGGAAAACGTGGTGAAGTACATCCAGGAGTGCAAGGAGATTGGGATTCCGGTGGAGGCGCCGGATGTACTTTTCAGCGACGCGGATTTTACGCCGCATGGGAAGGCGATTCGATTTGGGCTGACGGCGATCAAGAACGTAGGTCGGAATGCGATTGACTCGATTCTGGAGGCGCGGGAGGAGCTGAAGAAGGAGGGCCGGAGTTTTGCATCGTTCTGGGAATTCTGCGAGAAGATAGACCTGCGTTTGATGAACAAGCGGGTGCTGGAGTCGCTGATCAAGGCTGGTGCTCTGGATTCATTTGGGAGGCGCGGTCAACTGATGGCGGCGGTGGACAAGGCGATGGAGCGGGCGCAGAAGGCGCAGCGGGATGAGGCGGCGGGTCAGGCTGGGCTGTTCGGGATATTTGACGCGCAGCCGGAGGTGGAGACGAAGGCGGATGAACTGCCCAGTGTGGCGGACTGGGAGGAGAGCGCGCGTCTGCAGGCGGAGAAGGAAGTGCTGGGATTCTTTGTGTCGGGTCATCCGCTGGACCGGTACGCGGAGAAGTTGCGGAATTTGCCGTCGGTGATGGACGTTGCGACGGCTCTGGAGACGAAGCCTGTATCGTCGAGCGGCCGGCGCGGGCAGGCGGCGGAGAACGAGATTTCGGTAGCGGGGATGCTAATGGGAGTGAAGGTGGCGAAGTCGAAGCGTTCTGGGGAATTGTATGCGCAGGCGGGGCTGGAGGACGCGACGGGGAAGATTGACCTGATCTGTTTTCCGAAGGATTATGGGCGGTTGGCGGACGCATTGAAGATAGAGGCACCGGTGGTGGCGCGTGGACAGTTGCGAGCCGAGGAGGATGCGGCGCCGAAGCTGGCGTTGTCTTCGATACAGGCGCTGGATGAAGTGAAGGTGAAGTTGCCGGGGAGTGTGCGGATCAAGGTTTCGGTGGATCGGGTGAGCGAGGGTGGGCTGGAAGAGCTGAAGGCGCTGATTGCCGAGTCGCCGGGGCCTGGTCGGCTGATGCTGAACCTGGAAAAGCAGGGCGAGTATTGCGTGGTGCTGGAGCCGGCAGCGGGATTCGCGGTGGCGGCGGATCGGGGATTTGTGGAGCGGGCCGAGGCGTTGCTTGGCCGGGGCACGGTGCAGGCGCTGGATTAGAGTGTGGGCGGGGGATTCTTTTACAATCGATGGGAGCTATGAGCGATCAGACAGCGAGCAATCCGGTAGCGCAAGAGCCAGTGCCTGAGGCGTGGCTGAAGACAGAGCTGGCGCGGCATCCCCAACGGCCCGATCCACTGGGATTTATCGAGCGAATGTTTACGGATGTGAGCCAGATACACGGGGACCGAACGTTTGCGGATGATCCGGCGATGTATTGTGCGATGGCGCGTCTGGACGGCGAAGAGGTGATGGTGATTGCGAACCTGAAGGGCCGATCGACGAAGGAGAAGGTGCAGCGGAGGTTTGGGATGCCTGATCCGGAGGGCTACCGGAAGGCGCTTCGGGCGATGAAGTTCGCGGAGAAGTTCGGGAGGCCGGTGGTGACGCTGATCGACCTGATGGGAGCGAACCCTGGCCTGGGCGCCGAAGAGCGAGGTCAGGCCGAGGCGATTGCGCGGAACCTTCGGGAGATGTCGCGACTGCGGATCCCGACGATTGCGACGATCACGGGAGAAGGGGGTTCGGGTGGGGCGCTGGCGCTGGCGGTGGCCGATCGGGTGCTGATGCTGGAGAAGTCGATCTATTCAGTAATTTCCGCGGAGGCGTGTGCGTCGATCATGTGGCGGGATGCGTCGCAGCGGGCGAAGGCGGCGGCGGCGTTGAAGGCGACGGCCGATGGCGTGAAGGCGTTGAAGTGTGTGGACGAAGTGGTACCGGAGCCGGAGGGCGGGGCGCACACGAATCCGGAGGAAGCGGCGCGTTTGCTGTCGGCGAGGTTGCATGTACATTTGAAAGAACTGAAGGCGCTCCCGGTGGACGAGCTTCTGCAGCGGCGGTACGAGAAGTTCCGGAATATCGCCCAGTTTTACA
>CAZWSD010000290.1:0-4954 GCA_964636535.1 uncultured Acidobacterium sp.
GTGAGTTTTACGGGGCAGATTCCGGCGTTTTTGCTGGCGCCGTTTGCGGGCGTGGTGGTGGACCGCGTGAACCGTCGGACCGTGCTGGTGTGGACGCAGGCGCTGGCGATGGCGCAGTCGCTGATGCTGGCGGGGTTGACGCTCTCGGGGATCATCACGATACCGGAGATTTTTGCGCTGGCTGCATTTCAGGGGATGATCAACGCGTTTGATATGCCGGGTCGGCAGTCGTTCATGGTGCAGATGGTGGAGTCACGGGACGATCTGCAGAATGCGATTGCGATCAACTCCTCGATGGTGAATCTGGCGCGTCTTCTGGGGCCGTCGCTGGCGGGTCTGATTATCGCGGTGAGCAGCGAGGGGTACTGCTTCCTGATTGACGGGGTGAGTTACACGGCAGTGATAGCGTCGCTGTTGCTGATGCGGATCCACAAGGCCGAGGTGAAGCGGCATGCGGCGTCGATGGTGAAGCAGTTGCATGAGGGATGGTCGTATGTGTCGAAGTCTGTGCCGATACGGACGATTCTGACGGTATACGCGATTGTGAACCTAATGGGGTGGCCGTTTGTGGTTCTGATGCCGATTTTTGCGGGGCGGGTACTGCATGGCGGGCCGAATACGATGGGTTTGCTGATGGGGGCGGTAGGCGTGGGGGCGCTGGTTTCGTCGCTGGCGCTAGTGGTGCGGAAGTCGGTGCGGGGGCTGACGCGAGTAATTCCGATGGCGGCGGCAGTGTTTGGCTGCGGGCTGATTGGGTTTGGGTTTTCGCGGGTACTGTGGCTGAGCCTGCTGGTGATGCTGGTGGCGGGATTTGGGATGCTGCAGGGTCTGACGGTGAGCAACACATTGATCCAGACGCTGGTGGACGAAACGATGCGGGGGCGGGTGATGAGCTATTACACGGCGGCATTTGTGGGGATGGCTCCGTTTGGAAGCTTGCTGGCTGGGGCGATGGCGCACTGGATTGGGGCTCCGCGGACGGTGATGATCAATGGGAGTGTGTGCATTGTGGCGGGGGCGTGGTTCTGGACGCAGCTGCCGAAGATCAGGAAGGATATGCGACCGATCTACGAGCGGCTGGGGATCATTCCGCCGCCGCCGGAAGTGGTGGCCGAGAGCGCCGGGCGGCAGTGAGGCGGAACGCGGAGGAGATTTTCGCTAGCTTTTGCGCAGGAGCGCTCCCTGATGCGGATAAAACCGTCCTGGGGCGTAGCCGGTGTAGAACTGGATCGGTTGATTCCATTGGTGGGCAAGATCGCGCAGGATGCGTTCGGCGCGGCGCATATCTCCGTCGGGGATGGTGGTGTCGGTGTCGCTGTTATCGAGGTAGAGATAGCCGCCCGGCTTGAGCTTTGGATGCGCATTTTCGAGGCATTTGCTGCGGTAGGCGCCATCGACAACGATGAGATCGAAGGATGCGTCGGGGAGGGAACAAGTGTCATAGTACGCCTGGCCCTGCAGCAGCCGGCAATCAATGTTATTGGTGTGTTTGCGCAGGAAGAAGGAGGAGACGAGGTGAAACCACTGCTCATTGTCTTCGATGGAGAGGACCGAGGCGCAGCGTCGTGCGAACCAGATGGTCGATCTGCCGGAGCCGAATTCGAGGAGGCGGGAATTTTTGTTCAGGATTGAGGAGAATCTGGCGATGACGGGGAAGGGAACCCAGGGTATACATGGCCAGTCTGTGAGCATCTGGGAGATGCGAATGGCCCCGGAAAGGAGAATTTCATAAGCCTGGAACGGGGCAATGCGATTGCCTTTTTCGTCGCACAGGCGGTTGCGATGAACAGGAGTTGGTGCGGGCGCAGCGAGTGACATTGCGATTAACCTCGTTTGATTCCGCCGGTTCTAAGGTTATGATGACACCGCCGCGCAGGTGCAACCGGAAGAGCAGCAAGGTTGCAAGCTGCGGCGCCGGCAGGAACGGACGGAGCGAGGGAGGTTCGGGAGCAGATCAGCGCGAGGGTATGCCTGCGAAGCGGGGGAAGCAAGGGCGCTCATGATTTGGTGTGGGGAGATCATTGGGTTGCAGCTGCCCGTGGTTGCGCTGTAAGGGGAGTCTATCACCAAGCGGCGGGAGGGTTGAGGGGGCGTTTGCGGTGACAGGCTGAAGGCGGCATGCTACCCTGAATACAGACACTTAGGAAGTGTATAGCTAAGGAAATTGAACAGGAGTACGCACCCTCGTGCTGGAATCAGCGAAGAAGCAGGAAATTATCTCTGAGTTTCGCACTCATGAAGGCGATACCGGGAGTCCCCAGGTACAGATCGCAATCCTGAGCGAACGCATTGGCGAGCTCACCGACCACTTCAAGGCGCATGCGAAGGATCACTCATCGCGGCGTGGGCTATTGAAGCTGGTGAGCAAGCGCCGCCGGCTGCTGGATTATCTCAAGCAGCATGACGCAGACCGCTACCGTGAAGTTATCGGCAAGCTGGGCATCCGTAAGTAAACAAAGCGGAGTCACTTGTCCCCTGCGCGCACGCGATACGGAACACCGGGAGAGGATGGGGCAGCAAGGACGGCGGTGAGCAACGCCGCGTTGTTCTTAGTGCTGGAATCAAGACTGAATTCCGCCCCATCGATTTTCCCGCGCCACGAGCCCATCCCCGGGCCGCAAGCGGGCCGTGTCTACGGCGCCAAACCCATCGAAAAATCCTCCGCGCTCTTCCCGACCAGTCCAGAGGGAGCAGACCGCCGTGGAGCGACTTGTCTTGAAAAGAGGAAACTATGAAACAGGAAATCACCGTCGAGTTGGCTGGCGGGAAGAAGATGCATCTTGAAACCGGGCGGATGGCCAAGCAGGCGTCTGGTGCGGTTCTTGTGACGCAAGGGGAATCGGTGGTGTTGGCGACAGCGGTGGCTGCGCCCGATCCGAAGGAAGGGATCGATTTTTTCCCGCTTACGGTGGATTATCGCGAGTACGCCTATGCAGGGGGGCGGATTCCGGGTGGATTTATCAAGCGCGAAGGGCGTCCGAGCGAGCGTGAGATTTTGACGTGCCGACAGATCGACCGTCCGATTCGTCCGCTGTTTCCGGAGGGATTCCGGAACGAGACGCAGGTGATTGCGCTGGTGTTTTCCGCGGACAAGGAAAACGATCCGGACATTATCGGGATCAACGCGGCGGGAGCGGCTCTGGCTCTATCCGATATTCCGTTTGCGGGTCCGATTGGCGCGGTGCGGGTGGGCCGGGTGGATGGCGAGTATCTGGTGAATCCGACGTATTCGGAGCGCCGCGACAGCACGATCAACATCACGGTGGTGGGCACGAAGGACGGCATCGTGATGGTGGAGAGCGGTTCCCAGGAAGTGACCGAAGAAGTGGTGATTGGTGCCATCGAGTTTGGGCATGCAGAGATCAAGAAGATCTGCGTCGCGATTGAGGAGCTGGTGGCCAAGGCCGGCAAGCCGAAGCGCGCGGTGGTGGCTCCCGAGTTTGACACGGCGTATTTTGAGGCGCTGAAGGCGAAGGTGGGCGATCGGCTGGCCGCTGCGCTGGACACGAAGGCGCATCCGAAGACGGAGAGCTATGCGCTGGTAAAGCAGATCAAGGAAGAGCTGGCGGCGGGAATCCCGGCGGATGAGAATGCGGGGGAAGCGAAGAAGAAGCTGGGCCGGTATTACGAGCTGCTGCGGGAGCAGATATTCCGCGAGCAGGTGACGAAGGACCGGATCCGGCCCGACCGGCGCGCGTTTGACGAGATTCGTCCGATCACCATCGAAGTGGGAGTGCTGCCGCGGACGCACGGGTCGGCGTTGTTTACGCGCGGCGAGACGCAGGCGCTGGTAACGGCGACGCTGGGCACGGGCGACGATTCGCAGCGGCTGGAAAACTTTGAAGGCGAGCAGCGGAAGCGGTTCATGCTGCACTACAATTTTCCGCCCTTCTCAGTGGGCGAAGTGGGGCGCATGACGGGAGTGGGGCGGCGCGAAGTGGGACACGGGGCGCTGGCAGAGCGCGCGATCAGCGCGGTGCTGCCGAGTGAAGAGGAGTCGCCCTATGCGTTGCGCGTGGTGTCAGACATACTGGAGTCGAATGGATCGTCGTCGATGGCGTCGGTTTGCGGCGCCAGCCTGGCGCTGATGGATGCAGGGATTCCATTGAAGGGCGCGGTGGCCGGCGTGGCGATGGGCCTGGTGATGGAAGACGGACAGTACGCGATCCTGACGGACATAGCGGGTGCGGAAGACCACTACGGCGACATGGACTTCAAGGTAGCGGGCACGCGCAACGGGATTACAGCGCTGCAGATGGACATCAAGATTTCGCGGGTGACCGGTCAGATCATGCGCGAGGCTCTGGAGCAGGCGCGTCGCGGACGGATGTTTCTGCTGGACAAGATGGATGAAGTGCTTGCGGCTCCGCGAGAGGAGAAGTCGAAGCATGCGCCGCAGATCAGGACGATCCAGATTCCAACGGATAAGATTCGCGATCTGATCGGGCCGGGCGGGAAGACGATTCGTGGCATTATCGAGGCGACGGCGGTGAAGATCGACGTGGACGACACGGGCCGCGTGAATATCGCTTCGAGCGATGAGGAAGGCCTGAGCAAGGCCATGGCGATGATCAACGATCTGACGGCGGTGCCGGAAGTGGGCAAGACGTACTTGGGCAAGGTGGTACGGCTGGCCGAGTTCGGGGCGTTCGTGGAGATCTTCCCGGGTACGGACGGTCTGCTGCACATCAGCGAGATTGCCGAGCATCGCGTGAAGGAAGTGAAGGACGAATTGCGCGAGGGCGACCAGGTGCTGGTGAAGGTGCTGGGCGTGGAAGGCAACCGGATCAAGCTTTCACGGAAGGCGGTGATTCGCGAGCAGCGGCAGAAGCTGGGATTGCCTGAGCCGGGCGGGGTGGGCGAGATGGCGGCTTCAACGGAAGCGCCGGAGCCGGCGCCACGGGCGTCGCGGCCACCGCGGCGGGAGCGCGAGGAGCGGCAGCCGGCATCGAAC
>CAZWSD010000291.1:0-4927 GCA_964636535.1 uncultured Acidobacterium sp.
TCGGGCTCGGGGAAGTAGCGGTAGTCGTGGGCCTGCTCCTTGGAGCGCATGGAGTAGGTGCGGCCTTCGGAGGAGTTCCAGAGGCGGGTTTCCTGGACTACACGGCCGCCCGACTCGATGAGTTCGACCTGGCGCTCGATTTCGTACTCGAGGGCGGCGCGGATGAAGCGGAAGCTGTTGACGTTTTTGACTTCGGCCTTGGTGCCGAATTTTTCCTGGCCGCGGGGACGGACGCTGACGTTGGCGTCGCAGCGGAGGGAGCCTTCTTCCATGTTGCAGTCGGAGACGGCGGTGTAGAGGAGGATTTCCTTGAGGCGGGTGAGGTATTCGAAGGCCTCGTCGGGGGTGCGGAGGTCGGGCTCGGAGACGATTTCAATGAGAGGGGTGCCGCAGCGGTTGAGGTCGACGGAGGTGAACCTGGCGGAGTCGGGCTGGCCGTCGTGGAGGCTCTTGCCGGCGTCCTCTTCCATGTGAAGACGGGTGATGCCGATGCGCTTTACGCCCCAGTGAGCGGGCTCACCGGGGGCCCCGTTTCTGGTTCCGTTGGGAGTGGGGACCTCGATATAGCCATGCTCGGCGAGGGGCTTGTCGAACTGGGAGATCTGGTAGCCCTTGGGGAGGTCGGGATAGAAGTAGTTTTTGCGGGCGAAGACGGAGGTTTCATTCACCGTGCAGTTGAGGGCGAGCGAGGCGAGGGTGGCGAACTCGACGGCCCTGCGGTTGAGGACGGGCAGGGCGCCGGGCAGGCCGAGGCAGACGGGGCAGACATTGGTGTTGGGAGGCGCGCCGAACTTGTTGGCGCATCCGCAGAAGGCCTTGGTCTGGGTGAGGAGCTGGACGTGGACTTCAAGGCCGATGACCGGCTCGTACTTGGCCAGGATCTCAGGAGAAAGGCTTGCTGCCGTCGACATAAGGAAAGTTTAGCAGTGCTTGCCGCACGGGCGGACGCGCCTTCGGCGCATAGACCTTTCACCGCAGAGAGGGCCAGCGGGGATGCTTGTGCGTGCAGGCGGTGGCGGATCTGGCGGTGGCTGGATGCGTAGGACGAGGGCGATGAGGCGGATCTTCGGGTTGGAGCGCATGCGAGCGGCAAGGGGACATGCTAAGATGGCAGCCGCCTACCAGTTCTTCTAGCGCAAGTCGTCTAGCGGCGCACTCAACATAAAAAAGGGGATACGGATGAAGATACTGAAGTCTGTCATGTGGTCAGCTACTGCTGCGGCGGTGGCTCTGTTGCCGATTGCCGGTCACGCGCAGTCGAAGAACCCGGTGACCAACGCACTGAAGGGTCAGCTGCAGCGGTCGAGTGAGATCATGGTGAAAGCTGCCGAGGAGATGCCTGCGGACAAATACAGCTTCAGGCCGACGGCCGGATCGTGGACGTTTGGCCACCTGATCATGCACATCGCGGATTCGAATCGGATGGGTTGCCACTGGCTGACGGGTTATGCGGCGGCGCCCAAGAGCAAATTGACGCCGACCTCACCGAAGGCGGAGCTGGTGGCTTCGATCAAGAGCTCGTTTGCATATTGCAAGAAGGCGATCGCCACGTTCAATGACTCGAAGCTGAGCGGGATGGTTCCCTTCTATGGGGGGCACAAGATATCGGCGGCGGCGGTGCTGCTGATGGTGAGCGGCGACTGGGAGAATCACTATGCGCAGCAGGCGTCGTATCTGCGCCGGAACGGGATGCTGCCGCCGACGGCTCACCACGGCAAGCCGTAGTCGCGATGCAGAGAGGGATTTTTGTGGAACTGGAATGGGGCCTGCGAGCAGGCCCTAATCCAGGCGTACGAGGAAAGCCGCGCCCTGTTTGGGGCGGACGGTGTGGACGATCTGCAAGGCGATCTGGCGGTTTCCGTCGTAGGGGCGGATGCGGACCCAGTCGCCGGTGGGTCCGCGGAATTCGATGACGCTGGCGGAGCGATATTCGTTCTGGAGGCGGCGTTCGAGGCGGAGGGCGGCGCGTTTGCTGCGGAATGCGCCGATCTGGACGGCCCAGGAGCCGCCGTAATCGAGGGGTTCGGGCGAATAGTAGACGCTGACGCGGACTTCACCGATGCCGGCGCGATAGAGGCCGACGGCATGCGCGGCCGCGGCGGAAAGGTCGATGATGCGCCCGGGGACGAAGGGGCCGCGGTCAGTAATGGGCATGACGGCGGACTGGCCGGTGCGCAGGTTGGTGACCGTGACGATGGAGCCGAGCGGGAGGGTGCGGTGCGCGGCGGAGAGCTGGTTCTGGTGGTAGACGCGGCCATCGGCGGCTCGATGGTGGTTGTAGAGTGGGCCATACCAACTGGCGATGCCGACCTGGGTGTAGATGGGGCGATGGGATTCAACGTATTGCTGGTCGGCGGTGAGGCCGGCCAGAGGCTTTTGCTGGTAGGCCGGCTGGGAGGGGAAGCTGCCGTAAGCGGGGGCGCTGGTGGAAGTGGGCGCCGGGGGGATGTAGGCGGCGACGCGGCGGCGGGCGCATCCGGTAACGGCGGCGAGGGAAAGGGTGAGCAGCAGGGCCGGCAGAGCAGCGCG
Source organism: uncultured Acidobacterium sp. (assembly GCA_964636535.1). Lineage (GTDB taxonomy): Bacteria > Acidobacteriota > Terriglobia > Terriglobales > Acidobacteriaceae > Acidobacterium. Next base: position 2,530 of record CAZWSD010000291.1, read on the forward strand.
GTAACGGGTACGGAATTTTGTCATGGGGGAGTGGGTCACTAGAGTTTTGGCGCCCTGGGGCCTTTTTCGAGTTCGTCGGCGAGCTTGGTGAGTTGTTCACCGGCGCGGCGCAGTGCGGTGAAGGACTGGCTGCGGACACCGGGGACGACCTCGTCATTGAGGTAGGCGATGATGCGGCGGATTTCGGCCTCGGCTTTGCCGCCTGCGGCGCCGACGCGGCGTGCGAAGTCTTCGAGGGGGTTGGAAGGATTCTGGTTCGTCATATTGGGCACTCCGCAGTATGGGTTCAGTATTCGGGAGGGTCGCGGCAAAAATCAATTGCGGAAAGGGGGTACGTGCCGAGGCGATTACCCCGGGGAAAAGGGGTGAAAATGCAGTCAATACATCTCGAAGGCAGCGGTTTTGTCTCTAAGCCATTGAAACCGCGTGAGAAGAAATTATTTCCAACTTGGGGAGAGAGAGTTCCGGCTGGGCAAGGGAGGCCGGAACAGATTTTTGTGGCTGGCGCTTTTGTTGCTGATTGCGGGGCCGCGACTGCTGGCGCAGGGGAATGGGGGCGGGATCTCGGGAGAGTTGCCGAATGCGCCGGTTCCCCGCGGGTTGCGGCAGGCGGAGGAGAGCGCGACGGCGCGGGGTGGCTCGCCGGAGGGTCCATTCTGGATGGCGGGGGCGTGCTCGGTGGGGGTGTGCAGCGCGCGGAGCCGGCGGACGGAGTTGTGCTGCGGTTGGGGCGAAGACCAATTCAGGAGGTACCTGCGGGAGCAGGCCTACCACATCTATACGCGGCGGCAACTGGCGGTGCTGGCGATGAAGGATGTGGCGGACCCTTTCAACCTGCTGTCTGTGCTGGGGAGCGCGGCGATCGTGGTGGGGAGCAATTCGCATTCGATTTATGGGCCGGGGATGCCGGGTCTGGCGCGGGCGACGGGCGTGACGCTGACCGAAGACATGACGGATGAGTTTTTCGGGACGTTTTTGATACCGTCGTTTGACCACCAGGCGCCGGGGTTTCGGCGGATGCCAAACCGGCCGTTTTTGAACCGGCTGCTGCATTGCGGGACACAGGTGTTCTGGACGCGGAGCCAGACTGGTGTGCCGATGGTGAACTATTCGAGCCTGGTGGGAACGATTGCCGAGCAAGGGGTCGCGGTGACGTATGTGCCGTTTCGGCGGCAGGGCTGGGGACGCGCGGCAGAGCGTGTGGGGCTGAATTACGCGACGGCTCCGATTGGGAATTTGATCAACGAATTTGTGCCGCAGGTGGCGAGCCATATCAATGTGCGGATCGTGTTCTTCCAGAACATCATCAACCGTGTGGCGACGACGGTAGGCGAGCCTTCGACGCCGTAGGGGGAAGATTGCGGGGCGCAGCGCAGGCGGGGAGCTGGTTTTTTCGCCACGGAGACCGGCGGACAGTGGGGAGAAGACAAGGCGAAGACGCCGGTTGCGGGAGGGGAAGCGGCTCTCCATTCAGGGACGTAGTTCGCCACCGGCTGCAGATTCTTGCGATTCGGCTGCAGGAAGGTTTCAGCGCGGGAGGGGATGCATCTATTCTTAGAATGGTTAAGTGGCCATCCGGCAAGGGTTTACCCAAAGCGGACCCGGGCTGGACCTGAGGGGCTACGAAGCTGGTAAAGCTGGCTGTAGCAGAGGCGCCAAGAGCGCAGGGAATGTTCTCTAAAGACCAGGAGATTTGGAAGTATGTCAAAAGCCGTGAAATACGCTGAACGCGCAGTCACGATGGCTGCTCAGGGTGCGTGGCTTGTTTACGATAAGCTGAACAGCATCAACCCCAACCCGTCGTTTACGCCGAAGTGGTCGGACAAGCCGCTGCTGAAGTCGTATGAGAAGGAGAAGCCGCCGTTGGGCTGGCCGCGTACGACGGACTCGCTGTGCCCGCGGTGCGTGCCTGAGATTCGCCAGCAGATTCTGGACGGCAAGCTGCCGCACGAGATTCTTCTGAACGAGAAGGTGGGCGAGATCAAGGCGCAGATCATCGAGCGTGACGGGAAGATCCTGATGGTGAAGGACTGCCCGAAGCACGGGCATTTTGAGGATCTGATGTCGATTGACACGGCGTTCTTCCGTCACCTGGAGGAGGTATTTCCGGGGCGGGACATTCGCGCGCACAATGACGAGAAGCTGCACAACCACGGGACGTCGACGGTGACGCACGGGCGCGGCTCGGTGCTGACGATCGACCTGACGAACCGCTGCAACATGATGTGCGATCCGTGCTTCATGGATGCGAACCAGGTGGGATTTGTGCACGAGCTGACCTGGGAAGAGATCAAGACGATGCTGGACAACGCGATGACGATCAAGCCGCGTCGTCAGATGTCCGTACAGTTCTCGGGCGGGGAGCCAACGCTGTCGCCTTACTTTCTGGACGCGGTTG
>CAZWSD010000292.1:0-4918 GCA_964636535.1 uncultured Acidobacterium sp.
AGTATGTGCATTTCCAAGGCATATTTCTCGACTCACCCGAGTGGGGCAGCGCCGCTATCCTCAGCCCATGGACCGATTACAGATTCACCGGCAACCTCCGTATCCTCGCCGCGCACTACCACACAATGAAATCTTACCTCGAGTACCTCGGTCGCGAGGCAAAACATCACATCCTCAGCGAAGGCCTCGGCGACTGGTACGACATCGGCCCCAAGCCGCCCGGCGTTGCACAGCTTACGGGGATGAAGGTAACTGCCTCAGATACGTACTATCGCGATCTCACCGTTATGGAGAAAATCGCAAATCTCCTGCACAAGCCAGGAGACGCTGCCGCCTATAGAAAACTCGCCCGAGAGGTAAAGTCCAGCTACAACCACGAAGTCTTCCATCTCGCCACCAACGAATACGACCGCGGCAGCCAGACTGCGAATGGCATGTCGCTCGCGGTAGGCATTGTCCCTGAAGCCCGTCGTAAAGCCGTGCTCAACAATCTTGTCGCCAACGTTCGCGCCCACCAGAATCACCTGACCGCAGGCGACGTCGGCTTCCACTACGTGCTGGAAGCTTTGCAGGAAGGCGGCCGCGGCGATGTTATCTGCGACATGCTCTCCCAGAAGACCCCTCCAAGTTACGCCTACCAGTTGGCCCAAGGCGCAACCACTCTCACCGAAGCGTGGAACGCCAACCGCGCCAACTCACAGGATCACTTCATGCTGGGAGATGCGGAGCAATGGTTCTATCGCGGACTGGCCGGTCTCCAGTTCAATTTCGCCCGGCCCAGTGGCCAGCGGATCGTCTTCCACCCGGAGTTCGTCTGCGGCATCGCCTCGGCACGTGCCTCCTACGACTCCGTATTGGGACGCGTGGCGATTGCATGGCGCCGCTCCTTATCCGTCACGCAGATATCCGTTACCGTTCCCGTGGGCCAGACGGCGCTCGTATTCATTCCAGGGACCAACCTGCAACAGATCACCGAATCCGGCGAGCCGGCAATGGAATCCCGCGGTGTGGCTTGGGTCCGCGGCGCCGGAAACGAACAGGTCTTCCAGATCCACTCGGGCGAGTATCATTTCAGCTCGCGCCACTAATTCACTGCCCATGGTTGTTCGTGGCCCTGTCCTCTACCTTCCAGGTTGCGCGCCCCCGTACGCCACAGGGTCTTCAAACGGCTCGATCCCAGCCTCTTTCATGATCTTCTGCGCCTCCGGAGGCCATTGTCCATCTTTCACCAGGTGGTCATCCAGAATTAGGTCGTTCTCATAATTCGTCCACATTCCACCAACCTTTTCACTGTTATGCCAGTTATCAATCGCCGTGTTATCAGGAGAAATCCTAAGGGGATAAGCCGCATGAACCGTGTTAATGTTCAACCATTCGCTCCTGGGGTCATTCACCACGTTTTTCCGCAAAATGATCCCGCGTGAGCCTTCGTCCAGGTAGAGCGCAATCCGGCCATGAATATCGTAGATATAGTTTTCCGTAATCAGAGTGCCGGGATTCGCGGACAGGTTATATATTGCTCCGCCGTCGTGAAATAGCTTCTTCGCATCGTGAATCCTGTTGTTTGCCACCACCATGTCTTGCTCCGTGGTCGGCGTCTCGTACACCTTGTTCTGCGGAAATTCATACCCATGCATGCGATTCCGATAGTTCGGATCCCCACCTGCATCATTGATGCCCCATCCGTATCCAATATCAATTGCGTCATAGGGGACATCGGAAATATCGTTGTGCAGTATATCCGCCTGATCGATATAAGTGCACAGTATCGCGCTGTTATCCAGGTAGTCTTCGCTCACTTTGTAGATGCGATTGCTGCGAATCACCAAATCCTGATTCACCTGCCTCGGGTCCTGCGGATGATGCGCATCGGGCCGCACCCCGCCGGCTAGAATCGCACCCCCCGCGTCATCTGTAAAAACGTTCGCTTCCACCACGACATCACTGGTCCCCAGGCCAGTGCCTGAATAAGTAGCATCTGAGTCATTCCCAATTCCCAGCGCATACTGCCCTAAGTGCGCAAAGATATCGTGATCGAACGTCACCCGGTGCGCAGCGGAAACCTGCACCGAAGCCGGCATCTGACTCCACTCGCTGCGCATGCTCTCGAAATCCGGGCACCCGTGGGTGCAACTTACCAGCGGATCAGCCGGATAGTAAGACGACAGCGTGGCAATATATGAGCCGCTCTGCTGGCTGGCGTATCCCACCGCGGTGGATGGCCGCAGCCACGTCGTGTACGAAAACCTTATTCCATGAAACGTCAGGTCCCGCACCGGCGCCGCCAGGCTGTTTCCGACCGACATCAGTACAGTCAGACGCGGCAGTTCTACATTCATTGTCTGTACCTTCACTCCGGCAGGCGGACGCAGATACAACTTCCCCTGCGCAGGGTCGATATACCACTCCCCCGGCTCATTCACAAATGCCAGTGAGTTCACCAGGTACAGCCGTGCCAACTTCGGCTCGTAGGGCGTATCGATCGTGTCATACCCCCAGATGTTGTTCTTCCACGCCGGTTCCTGCATCACCAGGGTCTGTCCTTCGATCCGCTCCACCGGAGATATCCGCATCGTAAAAAAGCCCGTCGCATCAATCTCCATGCGGCACTGGCCTTTCAGCTTCGCCAGCGACTCAAACTTCGCGCCCTTTAGCGTGATTCCCCGCATGCTGAACGTCGCGTCCGCCCTTGGAATCTCTAGCCGACCGCGACGCATCAACTTGCCGTCCACCCACAACTGCCGGCTATCCAGGCGCAGCGGCGTATCTGCCACGTAGATGTCTCGCTTTTTGTCCCAAAGCTTCCAGCCTGTCACGCGCATTGCGCCGCTCAGTACCGGGTGCGTTCCCGGAGCATTCGTCCACATCACGCGATGCCCATTCTGCCCGCCATCCTTCGCCGTAAATATCAGCGGCCGCTTCAGGCGATACACCCCACCCTCCAACTCCACCATTACGTCGTGCGTCGTATTCACCTGGCGCACGGCCTCCTGCGCGCGCCTCAGTGTGCGAAACGGATGCGCCATCGTTCCCGCGGCATTGTCGTTTCCCGTCGGCGACACGGCGATTACCACCGTATTTGTATTTGCCTTCCATAGCTTTGTCGCCGCCACCGCCGTCCCTGCAATACACAAGCACACCAACGCCATGGAAATCCCCGGATATACTCTTGCTCGCATCATGCCCACTCCCTTTTGCCCCTCTGCAGGCGTATCTCATCGCCGCGGTAAATCACCAGATGCTCTTCCCGCGTAGCATCCCGAATAAAAGCAACTCTGTACTCCCGCACGCTCGCCATCTCCGGGAAGGCACCCTCGCGCGCTCCAATCAAAAGCTCCTGCGCCGCTTCGTTCCATTTGAGTACAACGCGCGAATACAAACCCCGCTCGTAGTCGTAACCGTCACCTTTGTCTTCATAGATCACAAATTCCGCATCGCAACCCGTATAGACCAGAACTTCGTACGCCGCGTCCGGAACCTCATCCACAAACTGCATCACCTCCGTAAGTGGAAGAATCGACCCCGCCCGTACAAACAGCGGAATCCTCCGCAAAGGAGCGGCCGCCGCAGTAGTTTGCCCACCTTCAATACTCTCGTTGGTCCAAAAGTCGTACCAGCTTTCCCCCGGCGGCAAATACACTTCCCGTGATTGCGCCACACCTTCCAACGGAGTCGAGTTCACCCCGTAATACATCGGTGCCGTGACCGGGCATACCATGAGCGCGGGCCCCAGTAAAAACTGATCGTCAATATTGTGCGTCGCAACTTCGTCCGGAAACTCCAGCGCAATCCCACGCAACATCGGGCTCCCATTTTGAGTCACCTGCGCCATGAGGGAATACAAATACGGCATCATCCGGTAGCGCAGCCGGATGTACGCAGCGATGGTTTCGTAGAACGGCGTTCCCTCCTCACCAAACCGCCAAATCTCCCGCGCTGCATCCGTCCCGTGCGACCGAAACATGGGCAGAAACACGGCATATTGTAACCATCTTACATACAATTCCCAATAACCCCGGTCACGGCAGCCCGTATCACACTTGTCCGGCTCCTGCGCATCCACCGCAGTCAATCCACGGCATCCATCGTGGTAGTCCCCACGCCAAAACCAGAGCTCCGGATGCGAATCTATGAAAAAGCCCCCAATATCTACCGTCCAGTAAGGTTCACCCGCGGCGCAAAAATTCACACCCTCCGGAATGCACCTCCTGAGCGTTTCCCAAGTCGCGCACACATCCCCATTCCACGTAACGGTTGCATATCGGTGCTGCCCCGCATACGAGGACCGCGTCAGGTTCACCACCCGCTTCGCGCCCGTCGCCGCGCGCTGGCCTTCGTAAATCCCCTGCGAGTGAGCCAGCGAATACAGGTTCACATCTCCTGCATCGAGATACAGCCTGGCTGCCCGGGTGTTCATCTCATACCGAGCCTCGGGTTCAGGCTTCACCGCACCCGTCCAGTCGGCTTCAAAAGGCTCCGTGCAGTCGCACCACCACCCATCCACACCCTTGTCGAACAATCCTCGCCGCGCCTGGTCCCAGTAACACGTCCGCGCTTCGGGCAGAAACGCGTTGTAGGTTGATCTGTTCCCCAGCATGAATCCGCGCTCCAGCAACTCCCGTTGATTCCCGCACCCACCCGTCATCACGGGCCAAATCGAAACCATCCATCGCACACCCAATTCGTGCAACTCCGCTGCCAGCATCTCCGCATCTGGAAATCGCGCCGGATCCAGTTCCTTTTGTCCCCATCCACCACCATTCGGCCACGACTTCCAGTCCAGCACAATCGCATCCAGCGGAATGCGCCTCCGTCGATACTCCCGCACCACGTCCACCATCTCGTCCGCATTCACGTATCGTTCCTTTGACTGCACATAGCCCAGCGCCCACTTCGGCAGCATCGGAGCCGCTCCCGT
>CAZWSD010000293.1:0-4910 GCA_964636535.1 uncultured Acidobacterium sp.
TGGGGTTGTCCTTCTTTGTGAAGGCGGAATCGAATTTGCCAAGGAGGGAGACGAGTTCCATGGGGAGCGGGAAGACGATGGTGGTGTTTTTCTCGGCGCCGATGTCGGTGAGGGTTTGAAGGTATCGTAGCTGGAGGGTGACGGGCTGCTCGGCGAGCATGGCGGCGGCCTGTACGAGGCGCTCGGCGGCGGCGTATTCGCCTTCGGCGTTGATGATCTTGGAGCGCTTTTCGCGTTCAGCCTCAGCCGGTTTGGCCATGGCGCGGAGCATGGTGTCTGGTAGGTCGACCTGTTTGACTTCGACGCTGACGACTTTGACGCCCCAGGGTTCGGTGCGCTCGTCGATGATGGTTTGAATGCGCTGGTTGAGCTGGTCGCGGTGAGCGAGGAGGTCGTCGAGCTCGACTTCGCCGAGGACGGAGCGGAGGGTAGTTTGCGCGAACTGGGATGTCTGGTAGACGTAGTTGGCGACCTCAATGACGGCGCGGAGTGGATCGAGGACGCGGAGGGTAATGACGGCATTGACCTTGATGGTGACGTTGTCGCGGGTGATGACGTCCTGGGGCGGAACTTCGAGGACATCCTGTCGGAGGGAGACGCGGACGATCTGCTCGACGGGGCGGAGGACGAAGATGAGGCCCGGTCCCCGCGGCTGTTTGGCGCGTCCGAGGAAGAAGATGACGCCGCGCTCGTACTCGCGCAGGATGTTGATGCAGCTGAAAAGGTAGAGCACTATGACAGCGAGGATGATGAGTACAGGGATTCCCATGGGCTGGCTCCGTTCGGGTGCGATTTTACCCCAGTTCGATGAAGGATGGGTGTGATTCAACTGGGGAGGTCGGTGGATTCGCCTTTGACGAGGAGGGTGAGACCGCGAACGCCGGCGACTCTGACATGGGCGCCGGCGGGGATGGGCTGGCTGGATTCTGCAAACCAGAGTTCGCCGCGAACGAGGATCTGACCGCGCGGGGCGATGGTTTCCTGGGCGATGCCGATGGCGCCGATCATGGCGTTGGGGCCGGTGATGGTCTTGTTTCTTCGTGCTTTCCAGGCGGCGCGCACGAGGACGGTGGTAATGAGGCCGAAGGCAACGCCGGTGGCGGCGGCGGTGGCAAACTGGACGCGGAGCTGGGGGATGGGTCCGTCGACGAGGGTGAGCAGGCCGATGACGAGGAGGATGGTGCCGGCGCCAGCGAGGATGCCGTGGCTGGGGAATTGGGTTTCAAGAAAGATGAGGACCAGGGCGCCGATGACGAGGAGCCATGAGGTGGCGCGGACGGGCAGCATGTTGAGCGCGAACAGCGCGGTGATGACCATGAGGATACCGAGGGCTCCGGGAACGATGGTGCCTGGGATGTGGAACTCAAGGTAGATGAGCAGGGCGCCGACGATGAGGATGAGGACGGCGAAGTTTGGGTTCATGAGTCGATCGAGGATGCCTTCGCGGAAGGTGTGGGTTATGGGGATGAGCTGCGCGCCGGCGGTGTGAAGGATCTGTTTTGCGCCGTTGAAGCGTGTGATGGTCTGGCCGTTGAGGTCATTGAGGAGGGTAGAGGTGTTGGGCGCGATGAGGTCAATGAGGTGGAGCTGGAGGGCTTCCTGGGGCGTATAGGACTTGGACTGCTGGACGGCCAGTTGAGCGGCCTGGACATTGCGGCCGCGGGGTGCGACGTAGGAGCGCAGAAAGGCGAGGGCGTCATTGAGGATCTTCTGTCCCATGATTTTGCCGACGGTAGCGCCCTCGACGACGGGATGTGCCGCGCCTGTATTGGTTCCTGGCGCCATGGCGGCGATGTCGGCGGATTCGAGGAGGAAGAAGCCTGCGGAGGCGGCGCGGCTGCCGGAGGGAGTGACGTAGATGATGACGGGGGCGGCGCTGTTGAGGATGCTGTGGACCATCGCGCGAGTGGAGTCGAGGAGTCCGCCGGGAGTGTTGATTTTGATGAGGATGGCGGCGGGGTGGTGCTGATTGGCCTCGGCGATGGCGCGGGTGAGGAAGTCCTGGCTGACGGGCTGGATGGTGTCATCCAGATGAATGACGTAGACCTGGGGTGCGGCGGCGCGAGCGGTTGGGAGGAAGGTGAGCAGGGCGAAGGAGCAGAGGGTGAAGAGCAACCAGATGCGGTTCTTGCGGACGTGCGGGGCTTTCATGGCGCATTGGCTCCGGATGGGTTAATTTTTTTGCGAAGGGCGAGAGCTGCGGGATTGTGTGGATCAAGCTTGAGGGCCTGATTGATCTCATTGGATGCCTGGGTGAAGTTTTTGCTGGAGACGTCGAGCTGTGCGAGGACGAGGTAGGCCTCGGCGTTGGGCTGGATGGCGATGGATGCCAGAGCCTGCTTGCGGGCTGAGGGGAAGCTGCCGCTGCGTTGGCGAACGACGGCGATGCCGGCGAGAGCCAGGGCGGCTTTGGGATCGGCATCGAGGGCGGCGTGGTACTCGCGTTCTGCCTCAAGGATGAGGCCGCGATGGAGGAATTGATCGCCTTGTTGGACGAGGGCTCTTGCGCGCTGGGTTGGAGGCAGGGATGCGATGCGCATCTCCTCGACCTGTTCGAGTTCAAAGGCGGCCTGGCGGACGCTGGCGCCGTTGTAGGAGCGTTCTATGCGTTCGAGGGGAGTGTCAAAGGCGCTGACGGCGTGGGCTGGATCGGGGTTGGGTGGAGGGGGATTTTCGAGCTGGTTGAGGAAGTGGCGGGCTTCCGCGTCCCTGGGGGCGAGTTTGAGCTCTTGTTGCAGGGCGGCGATAGCCTGTTTGATGTGGTGTTCGCGGTCGAGGGCGACGGCAAGGTTGAAGCGGTAAACGGGGTTCTTGGGGTCAGCGGCGATGGCGCGTTTGAAGAAATCGGTGGCGGGCTGGCCGCGGCGGCTGGCGGCGACGCCCTCGTTGTTGAGGACTTCGGGCATGGGCAACTGTTGAGCGACGAAGGCGAAGGCGTTTTCAGCCTGGAGGTAGTTGCCGGTGTAGAGGAATGCGAGGCCGCGGTAGAAGTCGGCCTCAGCGGCGCGTGGGTAGTTGCGGGGGAGATGGCCGAGGGTGCTGGCGCATTGGTTGTAGTTTTGGTTTGCGAAGTAGGCGAGTCCGAGTTCGGTCCAGGCGGGGAAGAAGTTTGGATCGAGCCGAATGGCGACACGGAGATGGTCAATTCGGCTGGTGAGAGTGGGAGCGGTGAGGCCGCGGATGTAGCTTTCGTATGCTCCGGGCGGGACGTTTCCGTCGGCGGCGCGGAAGGTCTGCTCGGCGACCTGGAATTTGGGGTCCATTTTACGGACGACTTCCCAAGCGAGGTCGTTAACGTTGTCGAGGAGGCCGGAGAGGGGGGACTTGGACTGGATGGGCTGGCTGAGTGTGAGGGCAGCCATGTCGAGGATCTGGGCCTGGGAGGTGAGCTGGTTGTTCTTGACGTTGTAGGAACCGACGATGATGTAGTCGGCGTCAAGGAGCTGGGCGATTTTGATGGTCATCGCGCGGGTAGGGACAAAGTCGGCAGGCAGCCCGAGGTGATCGAAGGCGTACCTGCGGTCGCTGCGCCCGAGGGGCAGGAAGTCGGCGCCGGCAAGTCGTCGGCTGAAGATGTCGGGGAAGGCATCGCCGATCCAGTCGAGGCTGGGATTGCCGCTGTTGTTCTGGAAGGGCATGAGGAGGACAAGGCGGCCATGGATGGGCGTCATTCCCTTGGTGGGGGATGGGCGGACGGAGTTCTGAACTTCATCCTGAGCCCGGGCAGAGAGGATGGAGAGGCCAAGGCAGAGGGAGAGGAGCAGGAATAGAGATTTTTTCAAGCACACGACAGCTTGATTATAGAGAGCCGGCGGGTTTAGGCGGGGTTATTTGGGGCGGGGGCGGGATGTTGAAATCCAAAATTGCGGCCCACTCTCCTTTTTGATGGCGTCGCCAGACGACCTGGCCGCCGAGCCGTTTGGCGATGACGCCTGGCATGAGGTCTCGGTGGAAGTCGAAGTAGCGTTTGTCAATTTTGGTGTTCCAGTGGCCGAGTTTGAGGAGCAGGTTGGGCGGATCGTACTTGGTGGAGAAGGCGAAGACGACGCCGTAGCGGCTGGGGGTGGCGGCGGCGCGGTCCATCTGGGCATTGTCAAAGTCGCGTACGGGAAAGACGTGGAAGGGTTTTTTGACGTAACCGAGGAAGGGTTTGGTGAGTTCGTCGGTGGCGGGCCAGGCGGTGAGGACGGTGGCGTTGGGGTAGTGCAGTTGAAGCTGGCGAATGGCGGCCTGCTGCAGGTGGATGAAGGTGACGTATTCCAGGTTATCTTCTGGGGCGAACTGGTATGGAGGATTGATAAAAAGGCCGGCGATGAAGGCGAGGATGGAAAAGACGGCGGCGTAGCGCCAGAAGGAGAGTCGTCTCCAGAGAGTGTTGATGCAGAGGAGGATGACGATGGGGTAGACGGGGAGGAGGTAGCGAGTGAGGAGCGCGCCGCCGAAGATGGCGAAGAAGACCACGTTAGCGATGATGGTGACGTAGAAGTAGGCCTGGTTTTTCCATTCGATGGTTGTGCGGGGGGAGCCGTCTGGCTGCTGGATGGGCGCCAGCGGCAGGACGGCCATGGCCAGGATGAAGGGGACGAAGAGGTTCATGTGCAGGGTGACCTGCAGAGTGCGATGGACGAGGGCGATGGCGAAGCGGGTGGGGATGAGGGTATTGCCGGCGTTGTATTGGAAGTATTTTGGGTTGCCGAAGATGTAGCCGGTCTGTGAGTAGTACCAGGCGTACCAGCCGACGAGAGGCAGGATGGGAAGAAGGAGCTTGCCTCCGCGGCGGGCGTGGGGTGGCCATGATTTCATGCCGCGCCGGCGCTGCCACCAGGCTTGGAGGAGTTCCCATGAGGCGAGGGCGGCGGGGGTGGCAATGGAGGTTTCCTTGGCGAGTGCGGCGATGGAGAAGCAGAGGA
>CAZWSD010000294.1:0-4904 GCA_964636535.1 uncultured Acidobacterium sp.
CTTGTCGCTGCCCTGATGATGACGAAATTTGTGCCTGCGCCGCTGGACATCTAGCGGATTACAGGGACACTTGTTCGTCCTCGACGGGCAAATGAAAAATCACCTGGCTGGCCTGAGCGAATACGGATAGTGGGCTGATGGAAATCGATCCAGGAATAAATAATCTGAAACGCGGTTCAGTCCCGCGATCTTCTACGGGGCGTCGATCAGTGCATCATCGCCAATGTGTGTTTCCAGCGCCGCCCTCCTGGGAGAGTGCCTCGGCCTGTTATCGTCATTCGTAGAGTCCAGGTGCTTTTCAGTCCTGCAACTTCCACGTACCCGGTGGTCACTCTGTTCCAGAGCGTCCGGGTAGCACCGGTTACCGGGCTAACGGTAGAAATGGAGCTTGAATGAGGGTAGCCGTGTTGCCCACGAGAAATGAGGCGATGGCGCTGCCCGGGATCGTGGAGAAACTTAGGTGCCGCGTGGATACCGTACTCGTCATCGATGACGACTCAGATGACGCTACGGGACAGATTGCTGACCAACTAGGGTGTGTGGTTCTGAGAAATGAGTGCCACCAGGGTTATGGCGCAACTCTTAGAAGAGGATTGCTGTGGTGTCATGACGCTGGCGCTGGTACCACAATTTCGATCGACGCTGATGGGCAACACAGTCCAGTGTGGATAGACGAAGGGCTGTCGATACTAGACCGCGGAGCAGACGTAGTTTTCGGAAATCGATTCGCCAAGTTGGATGGAATTCCCGAGACCAAAGTGCTCTCAAATAACTTCGCGTGGGACTGCGTGAAACGTTGCATTGGGCGGAGCCCGATTTGCGAAGACGTTAGCTGTGGTTTTCGAATCTATGGCGCCCGTGGACTCGGTGCGGCAATCGGATCTGACGCGAAGGTGACGTCCGGTTACGCATTCACGCATGCCACGTGCGTCTCTCTTCACAAGTCGGGCTTGCGCCTGGACGTTGTCAACATCCCTGCGATCTATTTCGATCCTGTGCATGGTACGCACGTGACCGAAATGCACGACTTTTTGACATGGCTCGAATTGTGCACACCTCTGAAGGCAGACGCACGCTACTGGCTAGACTGCATGCGCTCTGGCCAGGACTTTCTACTTAGGTTTGAAGCATGGCACAGCGGTGCGAAGGTCGACGTGATCGCACGAAGAATGAATCAGTTCGTTCAGCTTTCCCTTCATGGATAGGGCGAAGAGGCCTGCCGCCTCTCTGCGGTCGTCGAAGCTGCGATTCGGCTCAGCGAAGCTTGGTTGAAGATACCTGTCTCCAAAGTGGACTTGGCGTGTGACCCGAGGCCCAGAGAAGCAGTGCAACGAAGCAGAGCACCGTATCAATGAGCAGGATTGGCAAGTGGCGGATTGAAGTCCATCCCAATCGAGGAATTGCAAAAGGTGCCATCCAGAGCGGAGCGCTGCGAAAAGAATCGCCTTCAAAAGTGCGCAACTGAAGCCGCGCGAGCCGATTGCGTAGCTTCTGTGAAAGGAGATCTCGCAGATTCTGGGGATACATTCCAAAGGCGATTGCATCCGGCAGATACCGTACAGGAAGCCCTTTGGTTCTGCACAGAATTCCAAGATAAACGTCATCCGCAATTAGTCCCTCGGGCAGGCCCGGCCAGGCTGTCGCTCGAATGGCATAGAGAGGACCACACACGAGCCACAGGCCCGAGCCATCCGACAGGGCTCGGACGGAGTGCAGCGCCTCGGACGTCATCACGCCAATCCCTGTCCAAAACCGGTTCGGCCCTGCTCGAGGAATCATGCGTCCAAATGCGATCGCCAGCCCAGGCTCGTCACACAAGGCACTGAATAGCAAATGAAGTGCTGTCGGATCGACCTCGACATCGGCGTCGATGAAAAGAAGGATGCCGCCGTGGGCGCTGTCCGCTAGCCGGTTGAGCGCCGCGCATTTACTGAGTCGCGATTGCTCCTGGATCACCCGGGCACGATGGTCCCCGTAGAAAGCATCGATTGCCACCTCCGCAGTTCGGTCAGTGCATCCAGACGCCAAAACAATGAACTCTACACTGCCGCAAAGATTGCGAGATGCAGCCCTGAGAGATCGAATTGTCTTCGGAATTGATTCCTCTTCGTTGAAAGCAACAATCCCGATCGTGATGGCCGGAAGAGGGGATGTCATAAGGTCCTTCGAATTCGCCCGACGGAACATCATGGCCATTTGCGCGGTCAACAACCGCGGTTGGGAGTCGATCGATGCTTGGCTATGGGTGAAGCGCCGCCGAAGCACACAGCCGGGCATAGTTGAAGAGAATGACGATGCGATAGCTGAGCGGATATTCACTTTCCCTGAAGTTGCGCCACCAATCGTGCCATAGATCGCGGCGCTTCCAAAGACCGTCCTGCCACATCACAATCCACGCCCATTTCCACGCCTCAGGAGCCCACCCGTAGTTCTTCGCCCGTTTGAGCATGTTGAAGCAGGTTTCCTGCTCTTCTGTGTTCAGACGTCTTCTCAACTGCAGTATCGTTTCCCTCGTTTTGATGGTCTGCATTCCGTGCAGTCCGAGGGAGATGTACCCGAGCTTTGCCTCGGATGCAAACCCGTCATGGGTTGCAATGCCGATTCGCTCTGCATCGCCCTGGACGATATACAGATTGTCCAGGCTTGTTCTCTCGAAACCATCGACCGCCGCGCCATAACAAGCCGTAGCCTTGCTGCGAATCCAGGAATGGAGGGCAAGAATTGGAACAGCCTCGCAAAATCGCGCTCGCCGCATCCAGTACATGAGTTCCACCTTGGAGAGACATGCGTCCTGATACGGGTCGGCCGGCAGCGAAGATGCGAGCCTTTTTGCCCTCCAGAAATAGATAAACGACCTAACCCTGGCGCCGTAGACGTACCACGCGTTTGCGGCATCGATAAGATATGTCAATCGATCACGAGGCTCGCTTGCAGTTGCAATCTGAGACTCGACGTGGCGAGCGGCCTTGCGATATTGGCCTGCGTGGCTATACATACTGGCCCACAAAGAGCCGTTTGCCTCGCCACTCTTCGGCCGAAATTGGCGCAGCATCGGAATACCGATCGACGGGCAAGCGAGTCGGTCGAGCAGGCGAAGGCACCATTCCTGGTTGAGCGCTCCGTCGAAGCAGGTCCTGATGTTGACAGTTGAGTTCCGGCGATCTTCACGGGGGATGGATTGAGAACAGAGTTGCCCAACAAAGGTGTGCAGGTCTCCCAAGACCACGGTGTCCGCAGGTTTGCCCAGGAGACGCACCTGATTTGCGATCAGTTCAGGTGTTCGAACCTCTTCGCCTGCATAAACAAGCCAGACTGATCTGCGGATTGTGTTGATGCATGCCATTTCGGCGCAGATGTCAAAATCACGGCCGCTATATCCCAAAAAGATCACGGTCTGGTCTTCGACGAGCTCTTTGAGGAGCTCCCGCTTCCATAGGTCCATCCTTCGCTCGTGAGCGAGGTTATAGATCATCGTGTCTTTGTCTTCGTATCGAGCGCTACCATGAATCTTCCAATAAGGGGCCCTTCGAGCGGGTTCTCTCTTCCAGGCGCAATAGTCCTGCTCGCGACAAATTGTGAAAACGGATCGATCCGCGAAGTAGTTATCGAAAGCAAGATCGTAGTTTGTCGTGATTAGCCCGCTGAACAGGCCGTGCTTCACCCCTTCCCCTATTGCCGCATGAAGTGTGTTGGGTTTGAGTTGCGGGTCTCCAAACAACCGACAGAGGATCTCCGAAAGCTGCTTTTGGTTTGGATAACCTTCTAGGACCGCTTCGAAAGGAAGCAGTTTGGCATCGGTCCACAAAAACTCCGGCCATCTTTCCCCGGTGTCGGGTTGGGCCAGCATCTTCAATATATCGTTGGCCACGGTTCCGCCGCTGGGCAGATTGGTGGGAGGGTAGTCCGAGACGGCGGACCCAACGAGCAAAACCGGCTTCGAGACAAGGAAGGAGTCGATCTCAGAGCGTGAGAGTTCGTGACATCCGCGAATGTTCATGACGCGTGATCCCCCAACTTCTTCTCCAAGTGACTCGTCATTGTCGAGAGTAAGACAATGAATGACGTCGATCAGGAAACGCAAGCTTCGTGCATGATCCGCTCAAGCTTGATTTCCGAGTGTCGAACCAAAGAAAATGTAGACGATTCTTTGTCACGAATGATGGTAAATCGCCAAGGCACTCGTTGACGGCAGATCGGCACCCTTATGAGACGGCGGAATTCGAGGATTTCGCGCAAATTGCGCGGATATGCTCATTCCCGCCATGTCAGGCAAAGAATCCGCGGGGCGCGGCGCGGGTCAAGGCTGTGAGATCACAACTCAGGAGGGAGGTCGCCTTGAGGCGCGGCGGGCACGCGGGCACACTCACCGCATGGGGGGAATGAGAACCTGAGAGGACCGCTTCCTGGCGGCGATTCTCTCGTGTACGCGCTGCAACCGTGCCGACGCCTGATGGAAATACACTGCATCCAGTTCTATGCCGATGTACCTACGGCCTGTCAGCAACGCTGCCGCGCAGGAACTGCCGCTGCCGGCGAAGGGATCGAGTACCAACTCCCCCTGCAACGTGAAGCTGCGAACGAGAGGAGCCAACGCCTCTACCGGCTTCTGCGTCGGATGCAGTTTGTTGCCGCTGTACGGCATGTCCATCACATCCGCCAGTGGCTGCTTCGGCAGCGGCGGATTGCCCTTGGCCAGCAGGTATGCCTGCTCGTGCTGATAGCTGAAAAACCGGCTATTCGAGCTGTAGGCCTTGCGGAATACGATGTGTCCGACAGGCTGAAACCCCGCCTGTTTCCACGCTGCGAAGAAAGCATCAACCTTCGTCCAGCCGTAGAACATGACTGCTACGCGATTCTGCTTAAGCACCCGGTACGCTTCTCTCATCGCTGGCTTGAGCCAATCA
>CAZWSD010000295.1:0-4873 GCA_964636535.1 uncultured Acidobacterium sp.
TGGCGGACGGTTTCGGCGACGTCCTCGACGAGGGCGCGGGCGGTGGCGAGCTGCTGGACGGGTTCGGCGAAGCGGTTGTCGAAGCGGGCGAGCTCATCGACCTGGCGGGCGGCGGCGATGAGGGAGGTTTCGGCGGAGGTGCTGCTTTCGTAGAGCGAGTCATAGGCGCTCATGGCGGCGGCGTAGAGTTTTTCGGCATTGGAGAGGACGCGGCGCTCGGTTTCGAGGCTGGTGTCTTCGCCGTCGGTAGGGATTGCCGAAGAGATTTCCTTGTGTTGGAAGCTCCAGAGATCGAGGAGGCGCAGGCGGTCCTGTTCGTCGCGTTCGAGGCTGGAGAGCTTTTCCTGTATTTGGCGCCAGGCGTGGTGAGCGCCGGAGACGGCATCGGTCGAGATGCCGGCGAAACGGTCGAGGAGGCAGCGCTGCTGGGCATGGTCGAAGCTGCCGAGGGTTTCGCTCTGGGCGTGTACGAGGGCGAGTTCTGGCGCGAGCTGGCGGAGGACGGTGACGGTGGCGGGCTGGTTGTTGACGAAGACGCGTCCCTTGCCGCTGGAGGAGATTTCGCGCCGGAGGATGATTTCGTCGCTCTGAGGGTCGATGCCGTTGGATTCAAGGACGGCATCGGCGCCGGGAGTGGCCTCAAAGACGCAGGCGACGACCGCGCGGTCGGCTCCCTGGCGGACGACATCGGATGAGGCCTTGGCACCCATGAGGAGGGCGAGTGCGTCTACAAGAATAGACTTGCCTGCGCCGGTTTCGCCGGTAAGGAGGTTGAGGCCAGGGCCGAAATCGGCGATGGCGTGGTCAATGACAGCGTAATTTTCAGCCCGCAGTTCGAGCAGCATAAGGATTCTTCGCGAAGATTATCAGGGGTATGGGGTGGATTGCGAGGGGGACCGTCAGAGACGGGCGTTCCCGAGGGAGAATGCGGACCCACGGGAGTAACGGGGCGCAAGTGGTGAGGCGGTTGCGTCTCTGCTAACTTAAATTTTGAGGGGATGCGAAGCATTATCCAACGATGATTTATTTAACTCTCCCGGTAGCCCTAATTTTGTTCCAAGCAGGCACTAACAGCGCGGCAGTTCCGCCGACGACGAACAACGGCGCGAGCATGTTCGACATGATCACGCACATTGGTCCCACGGCGATGATCGTGTTGTTGCTGCTGGCGATCGCAAGCGTATGGTCGTGGGCAATCATTTTCAGCAAGAATTCGGCGTTGAAGAAGGCGAATCTGCAGAGCCGGCGTTTTCTGCGGGCATTTCGCAAGGCGGGACGGCTGCAGGAGATTGCGGCGGTGAGCGAGCAGTTCAAGCCGAGTCCGCTGGTGACGGTGTTTGATGATGTTTACGATGCGTACCGGCGGCAGACGGGCGGATATGGTCCGGCGAAGAACCTGGCGGCGCTGGAGAGGTCAGCGCAGTCGGCGGCAAGTGAGTCGCTGACGGTGATGGAGCAGCGCATGACGTGGCTGGCGACGATTGGCTCCGTGGCGCCGTTTGTGGGGCTGTTCGGGACGGTGATGGGCATTATCAGTGCTTTCCTCGGGCTGGGGACGGAGGGCACGGCGACGCTGCGGGCGGTGGCCCCGGGCGTTGCG
The DNA here is from genome assembly GCA_964636535.1 of uncultured Acidobacterium sp. GTDB lineage: Bacteria > Acidobacteriota > Terriglobia > Terriglobales > Acidobacteriaceae > Acidobacterium. The sequence goes on from CAZWSD010000295.1 coordinate 1,601, forward strand.
GAGGCGCTGATTACGACGGCAGCCGGATTGGTGGTGGCTGTACCGGCGGTGGTGGCTTATAACCAGTTCAATTCGAGAATTCGAGAAGTGGCGGCGCGTCTGGATGACTTTACGCGCGAGTTGATGAACAGCATGGAAGAAGCAGCACAGCCGAGCGAAGTAGCGGAGGCCGGACGTGGGCTTCACAAGTAGCAGCGGCAGGACGCAGAGCTCGCTTTCAGACATCAACATTACGCCGCTGGTGGACGTGGTGCTGGTGCTTCTGATTATTTTCATGTTGACGGCGCCGGTGCTGCAGTCGGGAATCCACGTAAAGCTGCCGCAGACGCGGACGGTGCACCAGATCACAAAGGCGCAGATTGTGCTGACGATTACGCACAACCAGGAAGTGTACCTGGGGAACCGGCCGGTGAATCTGTCTCAATTGCCGCAACTACTGGTTAAGCCGAATGTGAATCCGGCCAACGAGGTGGTATACCTGCGAGCCGACGAGCGCGTGCCGTTTGGGGCGTTTGCCTCAGTGATGGATGCGGTGAAGCAGGCGGGTATTTCGAACATCAGCATAGTGACCCAGCCGATACAGAAGACGCCGGCCGCGAAGTAAAGATGCGGAATTCTTTCGACCAACTGGAGCGCGAGCAGATGGGCCGCCCGATGCGGCTGTCCATCGTGTTCCATATTTGTGTTCTTGCGGCGCTGGTAGTGGTGGTGTACGTGAGTGGTTTTTTCCACGGGGCGGAGTGGGGCAACAGCGCGCCGCAGGCCGCGATTCAGGCGACGCTAGTGTCAGCGGCGCCATCGATTCCGCTGCCGCAGATTACTCCGCCGAACAAGAATGTGCTGGCGACGCAGACGCCGAGCCAGGCGCCGGCGATTCCGCAGCAGAAGACCGAGGCTGTGCCGCTGCCGAGTGCAGTGCCGATCCAGGCCAAGCCGCGTGTCAAGAAGAAGGTGGAACACCAGAAGGTGCCGCAGCGGGTAAAGCCGAAGAAGCTCCAGCATCGAGCGAACTACGGGGAGCGGCAGTCGTCAGTTATAGCGCACGCGCCGCAAGCGCCGCAGAAGCCGGTGCAGGTGATTTCGCCGCAGAACACGGGCGGGAGTTTTGCGTCACTTTACGGCTGGTATGTGACGCTGATTCAACAAAAGGTGAGCAGCAACTGGTTTGAACAGGAAGTGGACCCGAGCACGCCGGCGGGAACGAAGGTTACCGTAACGTTTCAGATTTCGAGCGGGGGGGGGGTCAGCGAGATTCAGATTTCGCAATCGAGCCGCTCGCCAACGCAAAACAGTTCGGCCCTGCGGGCGATTCAGAGGGCGGGGAGTTTTCCGCCTCTTCCACAGGGTTACCAAGGGCGCTACATCAACGTCGGGTACACTTTCGTGTATCCGGGATCATCGCGATGAGAGATGTGGGAATTTCTGGTAACGATTGCAGAGCAGGCGCGTCTAAGCTAACGCGCTATCTGAGTATGGGCGGTCAAAGGGAAATGAAGTTGAAGGGTCGGAGTCTGTTGTTTCGCTTGGGGAGTGCGGCGTTTGCCATAGCGGTAGTGGTGTCGGGCGGATTGAGTCAGCCGGCGCGGGCGCAGGACTGGGTGCACGTGGAGACGCACCTTGGCGTGACGCATATACGGCTGGCGGTAGCGGATTTTAAGCCGGGGACGACGGATCCGCAGACTTTCACGCTGAAGGGGATATTCGACCAGACGCTTTACAGCGATCTTACGAACGCGGGCGCGTTTGACATGGTGTCAAAGAGCATGGCGCCGATGGTGATGCCCGGGTCGCCCAAGGAGATACAACTGTCGCAGTGGAGCGCGCCGCCAGCGAACGCGCAGATGGTGGTTTTTGGGAGTTTTGGGGTTGCAGGCGGGCAGATCAACGTGCAGGGGTACCTGTTCGACACGGGGAACCAGCAGTCGCCGCAGATTCTGGGCGAGCAGTTCACGGACGCGGCGAATGCGGAGGATGCGCGGCAGATCGCGCATCGGTTTGCGGACGAGATCATTTTGCGGCTGACGGGCATCAATGGGATTGCGGAGACGAAGATTTATTACGTCGTTGGCCATGGAATGCACAAGGAAATCTGGGTGATGGACTACGACGGCCAGAACAAGCACCAGGTGACGTACCTGGGAACGGATTCGATGGCGCCGGCGGTTTCACCGGATAATTCGAAACTGGCGTTTGAGTCGTTTGGCAAGTATGGAATGCGTATCCGGATCTATTCTCTTAAGACGCACCGTTTTCTGTACTTCCACGAGCCGTCGGGCCAGGCTTGGACTCCGACCTGGTCTCCGAATGGGAAAGAGCTGGCTTATTCGCTGGCGTCGGATGGGAATCCGGACATTTTCACGTGCAACGCGAATGGCACGCAGCTTCGCAGGCTGACGGCATTTCTGGGCCCGAACACGCAGCCGGTGTGGAATCCGAAGACGGGGACACAGATTGCGTGGGTGAGCGGAATGACGAAATTGCCGCAGATTTACACGATGGATTCGGATGGTTCGAACGTATCGCGGATGACGGATGGGGGGTATGCGGTGTCGCCCTCTTGGTCACCGAACGGAGAGATTCTAAGCTTTGCCTGGGATCGCCATTACGGTCCTGGTGCGCCGGGCGGAGAAGATATTTACATTATGGATATCGCCAGCCGGCGGTGGGAGCAACTGACCCACGGAGAAGGCGTGAACGACGATCCTTCCTGGTCGCCGGACGGAAGACATATCGTCTTCCAGCGAACAATTGGAAACAGCACCAACATCTGGACGATGCTGGCTGACGGGACCCACCAGCAGCAGCTGACGCACAACGGCGACAGTTCGATGCCGAACTGGAGCTGGAAATAGCCATCATCCTGCTGGGCAACAAGAGTTTTTTGTATTGCAATACCCTGGCCGGGGAATGGCCGACAAAGAGTTGCAGGAGATAAAAAATGAAGCAAGCGTATCGCAATTCAATACTGCTCAGCGCTGGTTTGGTGATCATGCTGGGCTTGTCCGGTTGTCGGAAGAAAACGGTGACCGCCCCAACCCCATCCGCACCGCCGCCGAGCACGGCGCCTGCGCCGACGGCAAGCATTACTGCATCGCCAAGCACGGTGACGGCCGGGACGCCGGTGGTGTTGACGTGGCAGACGACGAACGCGACAAGCGTATCCATCGACGGGATCGGCCAGGTGGAGTCGGCCGGAACTATGACGGAGACGCCGATGCAGTCAACGGACTATCACCTTGTGGCGACGGGCCCTGGCGGAACGACGGATGCGAC
>CAZWSD010000296.1:0-4852 GCA_964636535.1 uncultured Acidobacterium sp.
GGACGGAGCAGGGCTCGTACCATTCCTTGGGATTTGGTTTCTGGGACTGGGTGATGCCGGAGGGCCACTTGGATTTGGCCATGGCCTTGATGGCGAGCATGCCAGCGCCGCTCTGGTGGACGCGATCGATGACGCGTGGGCCGAAGTTTTCGCGTGCGGCGAGGACGAAGTTGACGGGGAAAAGGACGGTGTCGTAGGGGAAGTGGTCGAGGAGGGCGAGGGCTGCTTGCTCGGAGTGCGCGGAGAAGCCGATGAAGCGGATTTTTCCGGCCTTGCGGGCGGCCAGGAAGGCTTCCTGCGCGCCGCCGGGGCCGAGGATGCGGTGGACATCTTCAAGGGTGGTGACGGCGTGGTGCTGGTAGATGTCGATGTGGTCGGTGTCGAGTAGCTTGAGGGATTCGTCGAGTGCGGCGGCGGCACCGGCTTTGTCGCGTTTGCCGGTTTTGCATGCGAGGACGAACTGGTGACGGTAGGGCTTGAGGGCAGGGCCGAGGAGCTGTTGGGCGTCACCGTAGCTGGGAGCGACATCGACGTAGTTGATGCCGGCGTCGTGGGCCTGGGCGACGGTGTTGTTGGCGACGGCCTGATCGGCGTTCATGATGACGATGCCGCCGAGTCCGAGGATGGAAAGGTGTACGCCGGTTTTGCCGAGGGGACGTTTGGGGATGGGCCTGAAGTTTTTGTCAGAGGATGAGGGCCAGGGAGTGGCGGCGGAAATGGCGGGGGTGTTTGCGAATCCTGCGGCGATGGCGCCAGTGGTGAGAAAGCTTCTCCGATCCATGAGGTTCCTCCTCTGAGTAGGAATTTACACCCGCGCGTGGAGGGACGCGCGGGTGCGGAATGGAGATTACGACCGGGGCTGGAGTTGGAGGAGGTAGTGGTGGGGAATGGGCCGGGCGAGGAGGTATTCGCGGGCGACCTGGTGCGCTTTTTGGTGGTAGATGGCGTGAATGAGCTGGTTGGCGGCGGGTTGGACGCCGGGGAAGTGGTCATCGCGGAGGGCGACCTGGACGGCGCGCCACTCGTAGAAGCGGAGATCTTCTTCGTGCCAGACGGCGGTGAGGACCTTGTCTGCCTGATCCATCATGGGGGTTTGATAACGGGCGAGATTGATGCCGCTGGAGAGCTGATCGGCGGTAAAGGTACCGATGGGAGAGCCGTCAATGATGAGCTTGTAGGATGCGCCGGAGAGTCCGGAGACCTGGAGGGTTTCGGCATCGAGGCGCTGGTACATGCGAGTGTCTTTTGTGACGAGCTGTGCGACGGGGTTGAGGGCGGAGCCGGTGAGCGGGGGGAGTTTCCAGTAGAGGTTAGTGGGGTATGGGAGGAAGGGATCGGGCGGGAACTGGGGCCAGTGAGTGGAGTGGAGGGTCATGATGGGGTAGGGAAGGGACTGGTCGGCCTGGTTCCAGGAGATGCGATCGGGGGTGACGGTGAGGCCGGAGACGTGGGTGTTGTCGGCGGTTTCGACGTGGTGCGTAGAGGCGTTGAGGGAGACGCTGGTGACGGTGGAGGGGGCGTGCCAGGCTTCGAGGAGAAGCTGGGCCATGAAGAGCTGGGTGGAAGCGCCGGGATGAATGCGGCCGGGGATGAGTTTTTTGGCGAGGGCGGGGTCGGATTGCTCGGCCTGCTTGAGGAGATCGACGATGGGGGTGTTGAAGTTGACGACCATGAAGTGGTGCTCGGCGGCGAGCTTGCGGACGTAGGCGCAGTAGTGGAGGAGGGTGTCGTTGTATCCGCCGGGGAGATGGTGAGGGTTGCTGAAGTAGGAGGGGGTGTGGGTGACGTCGTCCCAGGGCGAGGGTTCAATGAGGACGATTTTGACGCCGGGGAGATGCTTTTGGAGCTGGGAGATGATGTAGGAGTAGCCCTTCATGTAGGTGTCGAGGATGGATTGCTTGAAGGGCTGATACATGGCGTCGTTCATGCCGAGCATGATGGTGACCACGTTGGGGTGGAAGGGATAGACGTCGCGCTGAAGGCTTTGCGCCTCAGAGGATACGGCCCAGTTTCCGGTGACGCGGGCGCCGCCGACGGCGGAGTCAACGAATTTGACGTGGAGGCCGGGGAAACGGGTGCGGAGGAAGGTCTCGATGGCGACGGGATAGTAGCGCTGCTCGGTGATGCTGTCGCCGTAGAAGAGTACGCGGTCGCCCGGGTGGAGGTAGAAGGGTCTGGCGGCGGCGGATGCGGCGGGCACAAGGCTGAGGGCGAGAGCGAGGATGGCAACGTGCCACCGGGGAAGCTTCATCTGTGAGTCTCCTGCAGGTTTGTGAACGGTAGGGGTGCGGATCCGGTGGACGTACGGTGCCGGACGTAAGCTTCGATGTGTTTTGCGGGCAGGATAACACCGAGGGCGGGTTAATTTCAGCGGGGCATGAGGGGAAGGAAAATCCAAGGCGGTTTGCAGGATAATAGGTCGCCGGGAATGTCGGGGTGGCAGCCGCCCACTGAAGTTGGTAGATGCGGCGCGACAGAGGAGAACGTATGAGCGGAGCCATGCAGGGGAAAGTAGTGATCGTGACGGGCGGAAGCGCGGGAATAGGGCTGGCCGCGGCGGAGTTGTTTGCCGAGGCGGGAGCCAGCGTGGTGATTGCGGCCCGGGGCGCGGAGCGAGGGCGCGAAGCGGAGAAGAGGATCAAAGGATCCGGCGGCAAGGCGTTATTTGTAGAGGCGGATATTTCGAAGGGGGGACAGGTGCGGGAGTTGGTGGCGCGGACGGTGGAGACGTTTGGCCGGCTGGATTGCGCGCTGAACAACGCGGCGGTGGCTGGGCGGATTGCGCGGCTGGGGGAGTTTGACGAAGGGGATTTTGATGCGGAGGTGACGGCGAATCTGAAGAGCGTGTGGCTGTGCATGAAGTATGAGCTGGAACAGATGGAGAAGCAGAGCCCGAAGGGCGGTGCGATTGTGAACACATCGTCAGTGAACGGGCTGGGTGGAGCGGCGATGGCGGGACTGTATGCGATGTCGAAGGCGGGGATTCTGGCGCTGACGAAATCGGCGGCGCAGGAGTACGCGGAGAAGGGGATACGGGTGAATGCGCTGGCAGCCGGGGGATTTGATACGGAGCTGCTGCGGTCGTCGGTGAGCCGGATGCTGGGCGGCGATGCTGAAAAGATACAGGCGGCGTTTGAGGGATTCAAACAGCGGATACCGGCGGGGAGGATTGGAGATCCGATGGAGGCTGGGCAGGCGGCGGTGTGGTTATGCAGCGATGCGGCGAGTTATGTGACGGGGCACTCGATGATCGTGGATGGGGGTCTTACGTCGTGGGCGCGGTGAGGTGGTCGCGGCGGGGGACCGGAGGCAGGGATTGATGGCGGAGGATGAGATGGGTATTGCGCGGGTGGCTGGTGGTAGGGGGGCTACGCGGTGACTGGCCGGGGCAGATTTTCGCTGGGCGGGTCGAGCCGCTTTTGCTCGTGGAGCATCTGGATGACGTGCTTGTAAAGGCGGTCGCGGAGCTCGTAGCGGCCGATGGCGCGGGTGACGTAGCGGACCTGAATGTCAACGCTGGTGGCGATATCGACGAGCGGAGTGGAGGGGCGCATGAGGACGACGGGCTCGGCGCTGACGCGATTGAGGCTGGTGGAGGGCAGGCTGTGGTTCCACTCGCGTTCGGCGAGGCGGGCGCTTTCGGTGGTTTCCTTGCGGGCGGTTTCTTCGACGCTTTTGGCGATGGCGTAGATGTCAGCGCTGGCGGGAACGCTGATGGTGATTTCATCCCAGAGCCACTGGCCTTCGGTTGAGAAGTTGAAGCAGGTGCCGCGGATGGCGAAGCTGTTGAGAAAGGAGATAGTGCGGCCCGTGGGCTCGCCTTTTTCCTTGAGGCCGGAGGTTTCAAGCAGGGTGGTGCTCATGAGGCGGATTTCGATGACTTCGCCGCAGATGCCGTTGATTTCGACCATGTCGCCGACGTGGATGCCGTTCTTGCCGGCGAGCATGAACCAGCCGAGGAAGGCGAGGATGTAGTCCTGGAGGGAGATGGCGAGGGCGGCGGTGAGGAGGCCGATGATGGTGGCGGTCTGATGGGGCGGGCCAAAGATAACGAGGGCGATGAACAGGAGTCCGAGGACCTGGACGCCGACTTCGAGGATGGTGCGGAGGGTCTGGGTCTGGCGGCGATCGAGCGAAGGGTGCGACATGAGTCGCCGCAAGATGGCGTCGGTGAGGATCATGCAGAGGATGAGGGCGAGGATGGCTTCCAGGGATGCGAGGATGAGGTGGAGCACGATACCGCGCTGGAGTCGGACCTGGTTGATCCACTTGGCGTAGACGCGGGCGAGCTGCTGGTTCGTCTGGATGCGGTCCTGGTCCATGAAAAGGATCTGGCGTTGCGCGCGGAGGTCCTGAATCTGTGAGAGGGTGGCGGCGCCGCGAGCGGAGGCAGCTGCGGCTGCGTTGGCCTGGAGTTCAAGCTGGTTGTAGCGGGCGTTGAGGGACCTGGCGTTGTTCAGTGCCTGGGTGCGGGCCTGCTTGAGCTGGGCGAGGCGGCTGTGCTGGCCGAGCCAGATCCGGATGCGTCCGGCGAGGGTGGCGGGATTTTTGACGCGATGGAGTGTGAGGGGAGTGCGGTTGGCCTGCTGCGCATCGTACTTGCGCATGGATGCCTCGTGGGCGGCGAGCTCGTCTTTGATGCGAACGCTGAGGTTGCCGGTGGCGCGGTCGAGGGCGCGCTGGGTGTCTGCGAGTTCGTCGGAGTCGAGGCCGAGCTGTGCCTGGGCAACCTGGAGGGCGTCATTGCCGGCGGCGGAGTTGGCCGCGGCTTTTGCGGAGGCGGTGGACGCCGCGGCCGGGGCTTTGAGGCGGGCGACATTGCGCTGGTCCTGGGCGATTGCCTGCTGGAGCT
>CAZWSD010000297.1:0-4849 GCA_964636535.1 uncultured Acidobacterium sp.
CGGATTTTATCCTGCAAATCCATGGAAGGAGACAAATTCAGTTTATCGGTTGGGGGGTGGCTAGATGGGAATAGAGGGCAGTGGAGGTAGGTAAAAGCTACGCAGCGGGGCGAGATGGAAGGGGGCTGTAGTTTCGGTAACTAGCGCATTATCAGCAGGATGTGCATTCCGGGCAGGATTGGTCCGAGGCTTGCTTGGAATGGGGTGTGGCCAGCGCGAAGCCTCCGGGAATCCGGCGCGATGCGCAGAGCCAGATCATGAGCCTAGACCGGTGCGGAAACGCAAATGAGCCGGTGAGGAACGGGGGGCTGAAAATGAAGACGATGATTTATCGCGGAGCAATGTTGACCCTGGCGCTTGGGGCAGGTTTCTCTCTGTTGATGAGCACGGGTTGTGCGACGAAGAAGTACGTGCGGAACCAGACGGAGCCGATCGTACAGCGTACGAATCAACTGGGGGCGCAGGCGGCAAAGAACCAGCAGGATATCCAGAGCGTGGACCAGAGGGCGCAGCAGGGCATTGATGAGGCGCACGGGGCGGCGGACAAGGCGCAGCACCAGGCCGACATGGCGAGCCAGCAGGCGCAAACGGCGCAACAGGGAGTGAACCAGCTTTCCGGCGTAGTGGCCAACATTGGAAACTACAAGCAGGTGGCGGCGGCGACGGTGAACTTTGGATTTGCGAAGTCGAACCTGACGTCGACGGAGAAGCAGAAGCTGGATACGTTTGCGCAACAGATCGACAACACGAAGGCGTACATTCTGGCGCTGACGGGGGGGACGGATTCGACCGGACCGAAGGCGTACAACTACCAACTGAGCCAGGAGCGGGCGAAGGCAGTGGAACGGTACCTGATCGCACACTACCAGATACCGCCGTATAAGTTTTACGTGATCGGGATGGGCAAGGAAGATGAAGTGGCCAGCAATCACACGAGCGCGGGGCGTGCGGAGAATCGGCGGGTGACGATTCAACTGCTGACCGACCGGGGCGATAGTGGGCAAGTGGCCTCGACGGGAAGCGGATCGAACCAGAACGAATAGAGCCGGGCAGCAGGAAGCGTGAAGTGGGGATGGGAGACCATCCCCACTTTTGATTTTGGGGTGCCGGGGCGGGGTTGGGCTATTGCGGGAAGAGGCGGAGGTGCTGGGCGCGGACGTCGTTGGCGGTAAAGAGACGGAGAAAGGGCGCGCCCTGGAGGGCAGTTTGGACGGCGGGGCGGCCGTTGGCTTCCTGGCGCTCGACGAGGCAGACGGCGGCGAGGATGTTGAGGCCGGCTTCGCGGGCGGCGTGGATGGCGGTGATGGTGGATGCGCCGGTGGTGCAGACATCGTCGACGATGACGACGGAGGCGTTCTGGGGATAGAAGCCTTCGAGTCTGCGGCCCGTGCCGTGGGCTTTTTCTGCTTTGCGGACGAGGAAGCCATGGATGAGCGGCGAGCCGGGATGGCCGAGAGCGTAGTATGCGCTGGCTGTGGCGAGGTTGGAGACGATGGGATCGGCGCCCATGGTGAGGCCGCCGACGGCCTGGGGATTGAGCTTGTGTTCGTGAAGGAGGTCGAGGATGGCGAGGCCGGTGAGGCGTCCGCCCTCGGCATGGAGGGTGGTAGTGCGGCAGTCGATGTAGTAGTCGCTGGTGCCGCCGGAGGAGAGTTTGAACTGGCCGAGGCGAAAGGAGTTGCGGGCGATGAGTTCGAGAAGGGCTTCGCGGTGGGGTGAGTCCATAGGCTGATTTTACTGTGGTCTATCAGCTGGCGAGTTTGTGGAGATGCTGGAAGCCGCTGGTTTGGAAGATGAGTCCTGCGAAGAGGACGAAGTTGTATGCGGAGTGGACGACGGCTCCGGCGGCGACGGAGTTGGTGACGAGGCGGACGATGCAGAGGATGACGCTGACGGTAGCAATGAGCAGCACCGGGGCCCATGCGTCAGAGACCTGCTGGGCGTGGAGCAGGGCGAAGGGGATGGTAGTGAGGATGATGGATGCCGGGATTCCGACGTATCGGGTGACGGTCTGATTGCTGATTCCGATGCGCTCGGTCCAGCGGAAGATGTTGATGATCGAGGGCAGGAGGAAGCCGCGGAAGGCGAGTTCTTCAGTGATGGGGGCGGCGGTGACGCCGAAAAGGAAGAGCACCCATGCGCCGGCGGTGGAGGTCATCATGTCATGCAGGATGGGAGGGTTCTTGGGCATGGGGAGGAAGCTTCCGAGGAAGCCGATGATGAATCCCGCCGCGAGGCCGATGGCGGCGAGGCGCCAGAAATTCTGGCGGGCGCGGCTAAAATTCCAGTGGAGAGACTCGCCGAAGCCTGAGAGCCAGATGGACTCGAAGACAGGAATAGAGATGAGGATGAGTAGTCCGTAGGCGGCGCCTTGGGTGGGGATGCTGAAGACGGGGTTGGCGGAGATGATTTTGATGGCGTTGTCGAGTCCGGCCTGGGATTGTGGTCCGCGAATGGCGAACTGATAGAGGACGGTTGCGCCAATTTCGGTGAGGACGATCAGAACGATGGCGATGAGGAAGAAGAGGATCGTGTGACCGATGTTGGGGATGAGGCGGGGCGGCGCTGGAGGTTCGTTGAAAGAAGATAGTTCGCCCGGCAGGTGAGCGGAAAAGGAGACGAACTGCTGTCCAGAAGGGTTGGCAAAGCCGGAGATGGGTTGTGGTGTTTGCTCGGAGTGGGGGGAGCCGGGCGGATCCATGTCCCGGGCGTCTTCAGGATTGAATTCGTTCATTTTTTAGGTGCTTTCCCTTTCGACTTGGCGGGACGCCGGGAGGATGATTTGCGCGCATGCGTATGAGTGGAAGATGCAGGAGCGGAGGGTTGGGGTTCGCCGGCGAGGGATGAAGTTTTGGGAACGGGTGTGGGGTTGAGGACGATATTCTGGGAGGGATGGCCGGCATAGTAGCGGCGGAGGAATTCGCCGGTGTGGGAGGTGGTCGTGCCGGAGACGGCTTCCGGAGTGCCTTCTGCGATGATATTGCCGCCGTCTTCGCCGCCTTCGGGTCCGAGATCGATGATCCAGTCGGCGTTGCGGATGACGTCGAGGTTGTGTTCGATGATGCTGACGGTGTTTCCGAGGTCGGTGAGGCGGTGAAGGACTTCGAGGAGAGTGCGGACGTCGTCGAAGTGCAGGCCGGTGGTGGGTTCGTCGAGGAGATAGAGGGTACGGCCGGTCTGACGTTTTGAGAGCTCGCGGGCGAGCTTCATGCGTTGGGCTTCACCGCCGGAGAGGGTGGTGGCGGCCTGGCCGAGATGGATGTAGGCGAGGCCGACGTCGACGAGGGTTTGGAGTTTCTGGCGGGCCTGGGGAATGTCGGCGAGGGCGACGAGGGCGTCTTCGATGGTGAGCTCGAGGATGTCGGCGATGGAGTAGCCGTTGAATTTTACGGCGAGGGTTTCCTGATTGTAACGGCGGCCGTTACAGACTTCGCACTGGACATAGACGTCGGGTAGAAAGTTCATTTCAATGCGGCGCTGTCCGTCGCCCTGGCAGGCCTCGCAGCGTCCGCCGGAGACATTGAAGGAGAAACGTCCGGGTTTGTAGCCGCGTTGGCGCGATTCGGGGAGCATGGCGAAGAGGTCGCGGATGGCGGTAAAGACGCCGGTATAGGTGGCGGGGTTGGAACGGGGGGTTCGGCCGATGGGGGACTGGTCGATTCGTATCGCTTTGTCGATTTGGTCGAAGCCGGTGATACGTTTGTGCTCGCCGGGTTCTTCTCGGGAGCCGTAGAGCTGTCGGGCGAGGGCGCGGTAAAGGATGTCATTGACGAGGGTGCTTTTTCCTGAGCCGGAGACACCGGTGACGACGGTGATGACGCCAAGGGGGAAGCGCGCGGTGAGGTTTTTGAGGTTGTGGCTGCGCGCGCCTTCGACGGTGATCCAATTGCCGGAGAGTTGTCGCGGGGCGATGCGATGGAGGATGGCGGCACCGCCGGAGAGGTAGCGTCCGGTGAGGGAATCCGGAGCGAGCATGATTTGCTCCGGAGTGCCTTGGGCGACGACGTGGCCGCCGAGCCGTCCGGCGCCGGGGCCGAGGTCGAGGACGTAATCGGCGCTGCGGATGGTGTCTTCGTCGTGTTCGACGACGAGAACGGTGTTTCCGAGGTTGCGAAGGGCTTCGAGGGCGTGGATGAGACGGAGGTTATCACGCTGATGGAGGCCGATGGAGGGTTCGTCGAGGACGTAGAGGACACCGCGGAGGCGGGAGCCGATTTGTGTGGCGAGGCGAATGCGCTGGCCTTCGCCGCCGGAGAGGGTGGCGGCGTTTCGTTCGAGAGAGAGGTAGCCAAGGCCGACGGCGCAGAGGAATTCGAGGCGCTCGATGATTTCGCGTTGGAGGCGGTCTGCGATGAGGGCTTCGCGGGCGGAGAATCGGAGGTTGCGGGCCGATTCCAGGGCGCGGACGATGGGCAGGGCGGTGAAATCTGCGATGGAGAGGTTGTTGACCTTGACGGCGAGCGACTCGGGGCGCAGGCGGCGGCCGTGACAGGCGGGACAGAGTGAGGGGGACATGTAATTCATGAGCCACTCGCGATAGGTGTCCGATTTGGATTCTTCGAGGGTGTCGCGCAGGTAGGCGAGGACTCCGTGGAATCCGGTGCGTGGGGCTTCTGCGCGGTCGGGGCCGTGGAGGAGGATTTCCTGGTGTCTTGGCGGGAGCTGTTCGAAGGGAGTTCTGAGATTGATTTTGTAGCGTTGGGCGGCGAGCGAGACGAGGCGGGCGAGATATTGGGAGCCGGCGCCTGGGCCGAGCGCGCCGTCGAGGAGGGGTTTGCTCCAGTCGGTGACGACCTTGGCGGGGTCAAAGTCGTAGATGCTGCCGAGGCCGTGGCACTGGGGACAGGCT
>CAZWSD010000298.1:0-4798 GCA_964636535.1 uncultured Acidobacterium sp.
GCCGCCCCGGTCACGATCGCAACTTTGCCTTTTAGCCGGTCCATAGGGAACCTCCATTGGGCTGGATGCACGCTACGGGCCGCTCGCCTGGTGCATTGAACGGTCTTAAGCCGCTCGGCTTTCGCCTTCGGTAGCGCCGCAGCGTTCCTGCGGCGGGGGCCGCGCTGGGGCTTGCGCCCCATCGCTGGGTGTGGCGGCCACGTCAGTGGCGCGAGGCCGCCGGCGGCCGCCCCGCCCCTTTGCGCCCGCCCGGGCGCAGCAACTCCCCGCGCCTAGCCGCCGACCCGCGGGGGTCGAAGTGCCGAGCGGCGCCTCCTGGCGCCGACAACATGATCCGCGCCCATTGGCGGGCGCGCCCCGCCCGCCGCGCATCCCTCGCCGCCGGCGCCACCGCCGCGGCTGGGCTCGCAGAATGAGGATGAGCGCGCCGCGCGCCTGTAGCTCAGAAGGATAGAGCAGCAGTTTCCTAAACAGTCAACGTCAGCCGCCGGTGCTTTACTGTCATGCGGTTACGGTTCTCGCAGTGGACGGTTTTGCCCGGTGTTTTCCCGCAATTGAGTACAAATTGAGTGCCGGATGCGCCAACGCGATAGGACGCCCGCAGTGTGCGACGCGGTTTATACCGGGGCGGGAATTTGCGGTTTTCGGGCCGGATTATTTCCATTGCAATTTCGGTCAAAATCAATGACGGGGTGGTGCTCGCGTCCGACAGCGCCTCAACTGTGCTGGGCAAAGCGCCGGAGGGCATCCCGACGGCGATCAATGTTTACAACAATGCCAACAAGGTTTTCAACCTCAGGAAGGGGTTGCGAGTTGGCGCGATCACATGGGGTTCGGGCAGCATTGGGCAGGCGTCAACGTCCACGGTCGTTAAGGACTTGCGGCAGATTCTGACCGATGGCGCTGCCAATCATGATGACTGGAGGCTGGACCCGAAAAGGTTCACAGTCGAGGGCGTTGCGACGCGGCTCCGGGAATTCGTTTTCGACGAAATGCATGCTACGGCGTTCAGGGACTCGCCTGTCAAACCCGACCTGGGTTTTATCGTCGCAGGGTACTCCGCCGGAGCGGCGATGGCTGAAGAGTTCCAGATCGAATCACGTAACGGCGCGTGCATCGGTCCGACGCGCCTGCGGGCGCGAGATGAGGTCGGCATGACGTGGGGAGGAGACCCTGAGGCACTGAACCGCCTAATCCTGGGGTAGGCAGGAATGTCGGCCCGTTCATGGAAAACGTCCTGAGGATTCCTGCCCCGCAAATCGCGCCCGTACTCGGTCGCATGCGCGAGACACTTCAGATTCCGCTGATCGTCCCGTCAATGCCCCTACAGGACGCGATTGACTTGGCTGAGTTCTGTGTTGACCTAACGATCAAATTCTCCCGCTTTACCCCGGGTGCTCCGACCGTGGGCGGCCCGATTGACCTGGCGGCGATCACGAAACACGAGGGCTCCCGATGGGTAAGGCGGAAATACTATTTTGACCGAGCGTTGAACCCGGAAGAAAGGTTTACGCGAGTGCGCGAGCCGAAACAGGAAGGCTCAGCGGAGGTGGACAGTGCCGAGTAAAGCGGTAATGGATGCGGCTGCCGAGAGCACGGGAACGATGACGCTCATTGGCGCGTTCAATGCTTCTCCGGCCACACACCTGCCCATGCCAACGTCGGAATCTATGTCACTGAGCGTGCCAGGCGAGATTCCCACGCCTTCATTGCCACTGCCCGAGGGTGCTGTGCGCCTGGGCGACTCACTTCTGGCGGCCAGGGTTCCGGAGGTAGCATTCCGCCGCGATCCGGATGAGGAATTCTGACCGCTCGTACCTGAGCCCAGGGGAAACAGGATTTGATCTGGCCGCCCTCCGGCAGGGGGATATTCTGGGGGGCCTGCCGTACCCGAGGCTGGAACTTGGGGAATATCCGTTCTGGGCAGCGTTCTTCCCACGATAGCCCCGGATGGCGTGCCGAGCATCGAAGCGGCTCGGCATACGCACCAGAACGAGCAAGATTGGGTGAGGGCCGTCATCCCCATCCGGTTTGGGCTTTGCGCGGTCCTGTCGAATTGCTGCGACCTTGAGCCGCGCTACGGGAAGGGGCCATTTGCGGTTATGGTCGCCCGCCTCCAGCCTATTGGCGGCCTCAGAGACCGGCCGGACAATTTCGCGAGCCTGAAGGCAAACAAGGACCCTAGCGACCGCGACGATCCCGGATACATTGACTATTTTTATCTCGAGTCCCACGCGGCTCTTGAGGGAAGGGATTGGCTTGTGCCGTACGGTCGCGCGATTACGCTGCCCATCGCCGACCTTAACCTGATGCTTGGGCGAAAACTTCTCCAGCTAGACGACCGCGCCCGCGTCAAATTCAAGATCAAGCTTGGCTTTAGCCTGATGCGGCCAAAGGTAGGTGAGCTGAACGCGGGGTTGGAAAGTCCCTGGGCGTAGGCCTGCGACCGGGAAAGGTCGGGCGCGGCCCGGAACCCGTCGGGGCGCGGGCGCCGAAATGCTGGACGAAGAGACGCGGGCGATCCTCGCCGCGTACCCCTGCGAGGCGCGGACGTTGCTTAACGATGCCATCAGGCAGCGGCGCTTGGGTGGCCCTGCTGGAGTGAGCTGTTTCCGGGTCGGAAGACCCTGACGGAGTTCGCACGAGGCGCGGAGCGGCTGGTCCAGGTGACGGGGTTTATCGGCCCGGCTTCGCCCGAGATGCGGCTGGGGCGGAGCCACCGCAGGCCCTCCGAGAGTGGTGGACGGTATTGAGGTGAACTGGCCCTCCGCCGAGTCTGTATTCGCCGAGTCTGTAAAGGAGGTGCCGCGCCTGCTGCCTTCGCCGGGTGCCGCCCCAGCCCGAAAGCCGGCCCGGTAGCCTGGTATTCTACCTTGCAAATGGCTGGACGCGCGCATCCGATGGGCACGACTCCGAGCACCGCAAGCATTAACCGGCGGCCCGCGTCGGGGCCCCTGCATTCCGTCCCGGCGGAGATCGGGCTAATCTCGGATGCGCAGCGGGACCTGCCGAGGATCGCCAAGGATGAGCGGCTGGTGGGCTTGCTCCAGCGGGCGGCGGCGGGGCTGGCGACGGAGCACCAGTTGCACAGAGCCGATGCGCGGGAGGCGGATTGGCTGGAGCCGGGGAGCGTGCATCTGGTGCTCACCTCGCCGCCCTATTGGACCCTCAAGCAATACCGGGAATCGGGCGACCAAATTGGCGCGATTGCCGATTACGGACGGTTCCTGGCCGAGCTGGACCGGGTTTGGGCGCATTGCCACCGGGCCCTGGTCCCCGGCGGTCGGTTGATCTGCGTGGTCGGCGATGTTTGCCTGTCGCGGCGGAAAAACGGCGGGCGGCATACTGTTGTACCGCTGCACGCTTCGATTCAGGAACGCTGCCGCGCCATTGGCTTTGATAATCTCGCGCCGATCATCTGGCACAAGATCGCCAACGCTGCCTACGAGGTGGAGAACGGTTCGCCGGGCTTTCTGGGCAAGCCCTATGAGCCGAATGCGGTCATCAAGAACGATATCGAGTTCATCCTGATGCAACGCAAGGCAGGCGGCTACCGCCAGCCGGATTTGCCGACGCGCCTGCTCAGCCTCATCTCGGCCGAACAGCACGGCGCGTGGTTCCGGCAGATTTGGGATGGGGTGACCGGGGCATCAACGCGCGATCATCCGGCCCCGTTTCCGCTCGAGCTGGCGCAAAGGCTGGTCCGCATGTTCAGCTTCGTGGGCGATACCGTGCTAGACCCGTTCCTCGGCACCGGCACCACCACGGTTGCCGCCGGGCTCTCGGGGCGCAACAGCATCGGTATTGAGGTTGACCCCCACTACCTCGATCTGGCGCAGAAGCGCATTCACCGCGACCTGCTCAGCCTGTTCAGCACCGCGACGGTACGGGTGGAAGCGGCCTAGGAAGGCATGCCGCTCGCCCCGGACATCCAGGCCAAGCTCCGCGGGGCCGTCCGCCAGTTTTGGCTGGTACGCCAGGCCCAATCGGACAAGCAAGGCTCGGCAAAAGGGGCGCGAGATTCCGGGGAACGGGCTGCCGTGACCGGCGGCGCGCAGATGGACGGCTTTGTGAATCTTGTCCGGGACGTGCTCTGCGAATACGGCCTGCCCCGCGCCAGCGTCCATTGTGAAAGCCATCTCGAGCTGCCGGGCTGGTATCGGCCCGAAAAGCAATGGGACCTGATCGTGGTCAGCAATGGCAGCTTTCTGGCCGGGATCGAGTTCAAGTCTCAGGTGGGGCCATCGTTCGGCAACAACTACAACAACCGAACAGAGGAAGCGCTGGGCAGCGCCAGCGACCTGTGGGCGGCTTACCGCGAGGGCGCGTTCAAACCCTCGGCCCGGCCCTGGCTCGGCTATCTGATGCTGCTGGAGGACTGCGCCAATTCCAACACCCCGGTCCGGGCACGCGAGCCGCACTACAAGGTGTTCGCGGAGTTCCGCAACGCCTCCTATGCCCAACGTTACGAGCTTTTGCTGACCAAAATGGTGCGGGAGCGGCTTTACGATTCCGCCTGTCTCCTGCTTGCCTCGGGAGAGCCGAGCCGCTACGGGGATTTTCGCGAGCCGTCCGCCGAGCTTCGCTTCGAGCACTTTATTTCTTCGCTCCTGGCCAAGGCCATCGCCGCAAGCCGGACAGGCTCACCCGAGTAGCCAGGCCGGCCGGCGCTGTCCCCGCCGCTTCTGCGCCGCGCCCCCGCCCGCCCCTGCGGCCGGGCTCGTAGAATGAGGAGAAGCGCCGCGTGCGCCTGTAGCTCAGAAGGATAGAGCAGCGGTTTCCTAAACCGCGGGTCGGG
>CAZWSD010000299.1:0-4790 GCA_964636535.1 uncultured Acidobacterium sp.
AAAACTCCTGCAAAATATCCACCGTTACATGCCCCGCCGTCGCTATGCCGAATCCGTCAAACACCGCCCCCACCCCTCGATCCTCCGCCGGAAGGTAAAGATTCGAAACGGCCCCGGACACAAGATCTCCTCCCATGCTCGAATAGTTGATTTCCGTCTTCCCGTTGTCGCCACGGCACAAAAACGCGCCCCCAATCGCGTGCATCAGCCGTGCCCGCCGTGTCCCGGTGCCCTTGTAGAAATACCGCGGATCCTGGTGCAGCAGCGCCGGCAACACCGCGCCACCCGCCATGACGTCCACAAATCCCCCCGCATACTCGTTGCCAAAGCGCTTGGCATAGCCCTCTACTCCTCCACCGTAATCCGGCGTCCCCCCCGCCTGGTCTATCCCCGAGATAAACAGCGCTCCCGCAATCGTCACCGGGTCCAGCGCCGTGTGCAGTGCCAGCCGGTACTTCAATCCTGCCGTAAGCGGCGCCGCCTGGGGATCGTAGGCCACATAAAAATTGGGAATGATCCCAAATACCCGCTGTTGCTCCTCCTGGTGAACCTGCTCCGTGGCAATCTGCAATTCCGTCTTCGGCCTCACCACCACTGAGATTGTTCCCCCCGAAAGCCGCAGATGAATGTCGTCCCGCTCCAGAAACTGCCCCGGCCTGAGCGTGATCGCCTCTGAGTTCCACGGAATGCAGTCGCGGCACTCCGCCCTCAACCGGTACGGCCCACCCGGCTTTAGATCGTTGAACGCAAACCCACCCTCTTCGCCCGTAGTCGTGGATCGTTTGCCATTCGGGCCGGTCAGCGTTACGCTCGCCCCGGGAATCACATCACCCTGGTCGTCCGTTATCGTGCCGTGGATGCTCGCGCCCAGCTGAGCCGCCGGCAATGAAGCCGCCTCCCTTGCCCCCGTGCCCCCTCCGTCAGCCATGGATTGTCCATACGCCATTATTCCTGAACAACATACCCATGCCAGCGCAGCCAACGCTACCAGCCAGCAGATCTTGCGCCCGTCGCCAAACTTAAAAAAAATACCGCTCATCCGCTCCTTGGGACGCGGTCTTGACCGTCTTGCGTCTTTCGCCATCTATCTCTTTTGCATCACTTCCGCTGAGCTGGCAGATCACCCGTTCTGCCAGGGCGAACACCGCTGAGCTGAAGATGCGCGAAAGGGGCAAAAGTATGACAGGAATCTGTGAAATCTTTCCCTGTCTCTTTCGCTCGGGCGCCTGAGACTGCAACCGCCGCCTCCTCTTGACCTCTCAGATACCGAGCACGACAGTCGCCTCGTTCCCCCAGACTCTCGCCCGCTCTGGACAATGTTGCCGGTAATTAGACCTCAAACTGCTAATCTGGAATTAGGAACAAAGAATGGCAGCCGCCGAGGCTGCCTTTTTTCGTCTTCGCCCAGATCCAGACCGGGCCAAAAAATCTAGTCGGGTCCTTAAAATCAACAAGATCCCCACAAAAACACCGGGGGGTTATGTATCAATAACGGGTACACCTTGCAATAAAATCAATAACTTATCCACAAAAACAAGGGGGGGCTCCAATGTGCCTTTCAACGAGTCTTCCCCATCCATGCGCGCCCAACGGGGCCAGAACAAGGGCAAGCACTCCCTAGCGGCGACGCCGCCATTGCCTGGACGCCATCGCCCACGCCGGCCGACCGCACAAGCCCTAGTCTGCTCTTTAAAATCAACAGAATACACACAAAAACAAGTGTGGTCCCGGGGTCTTCGCGAGTAGTCGACCTCTTAAAATCAATAACTTCCCCACAAAAACCACGGGGGTCTCGAAAATCTCTCAAGATCGTAGCAAACTGTGCTGATTCTATAGGATTTGCAAGCCAAACCGACCCCGCCACGGGGCCCGCTCTACTTTGCGAACCGTCGTGCCCGACTCCAAATCATTCGGCCGCGTCCCCATTCACCTCACCGCAGCGAAGACCGCTCAGTCTTCGCTGCAACGGAGAGCTCAATCATGTCATTGCAGATCGATTTTCTAACCCGGGCCGTAGTCGCCGCTCGCCAGGGAGGCCACATCTTTCCTGAAATGGCTGCCTGCGAGGCCGCCCTCGAATCCGGTTGGGGCCAATCCCGCCTCGCCCGCATCGCCAACAACCTCTTCGGCGAAAAACAGGATCGCGAACACAATGAAGGCATCGGCACCCTCGCGCTCCCCACCCGCGAGTATCTCCACGGCCGTTGGATCAGCGTCGACGCCTTATGGATCAAATTCCCTGACTGGCCCTCCTCCTTCGCCGCCCGCATGGAAATCCTCCGCGCCCTCAGCTCCGAGTTTCCCGCCTACAACCAGGCCCTCCACGCCTCAAATGCTCAGCAATTTGTTCAACTTGTCTCCGAGCGCTGGTCCACCGACCCTCAACGCGCCGCCAAAGTCCTGTCCATCTATGACGAGCATCAGAGCCTCTTGGTCGCCCTTGCGGCGCCGCCTCCAGCCATACCGGCCTACAGCCCAGCCCCCGCCTAGCCGAAACCTCTGACCGTCGCCCCCGCTTCCTCACCGCTCCACGTGCAGCACTGTGCCTACCAGCACCAGGGCAGGCGCGGGCAAGGCCGCGTGTGTCGACAACTCGCTCACCGTCAACCGGATCACCTGCTGGGCCGGCAGGCTGCACTGCGAAACCACCGCGCACGGCGTCTCTGCCCCTGCCCCGTGATCCATCAGATCCCGCGCCAGCGCCCCATAGTCTGACCCCGGCATGTAGATCGCAAATGTTGCCTCCCCAAATCGGCCCGGCACCACCAGCGATCGCCCTTCATCGGTCCGGTGCCCGGAAAGCATCACCACCGCCGACGATCCATCCCGCGACGTCAGCGGGCAGGCCAGCGCCGCCGCTGCGGCCAGTGCCGCCGTCACCCCCGGCACCACCTCGAAAGGAATCCCTGCCGCCGCCAGCGCTCCTATCTCCTCTGCGCCTCGTCCAAACAGCATCGGGTCTCCCACCTTCAGACGCACCACCGACTGCCCGGCACACGCCTCCCGGATCATCCGCTCCTCGATCTCCTCCTGCGTGATCGTCTTCACGCCCGCGCGCTTGGCCACGCTCTCCACCCGCGCCGTCGGGCTCGCCAGCTCCAGAATCGCATCCACCACCAGCCCGTCATGCAGAATCACATCCGCCGTCGCCAGAAGGTCGCGCGCCCGCACCGTCAGCAGATCCGGGTCGCCCGGACCAGCTCCCGTCAGATAGACCTTGCCCCCCTCAGCCGTTTGCATCGCTTTCATCCTGTCCCATCAGCTTAACCCACCACCTCCGCAAAGCTCCGCCGCCCCTTGAAACTTCCCGCCTCACCACGCCGTCTATCTTCCATCCCTGACTGCGAAAATGCGCGGCCTGAACATCTCAATCACCTGACTGCAAGACTCGCCCGGCGCCACCCGTCACGCGCTCTCACGCAGGACAACCTCGGCCTTTGCAATGCTAAACTCAATTGCCGGCAACTAATCCCCAACCATCCGGAACCAACGCCGATCGCACCCTGACACTATGGACCAGCACACGCCTTCTTCGACACCCCCACCAGACCAACGTTTGCCTCTGGCGGCAACGGAACCCCCGCCCAAAAAGAAGCATGTATGGCCCTGGCTCATCCTCCTGGTCCTGATTGGCGCCGTCTTCTATGGCGCGCTGCGTCACGGTAAGAAGAACGCATCCATGGGGCGAGGAGCATTTGCCGGTCCCATCACGCTCACCACCGCCACGGCGAAAAAGGGAGATATCGGAGTCTACCTCAGCGCCCTCGGCACGGTCACCGCGCTCCACACCGTCACCATTACCTCCCAGGTCACCGGTGTCATCACCTCCGTCCACTATCGCGAAGGTCAGTTTGTCCGTAAAGGGCAGCCTCTCATCGACATCGATCCTCGTCAGTACCAGGCCCAGGTGATGGAGGCCGAGGGCAATCTCGAACGCGACCAGGGAATCCTTTCTCAATCCAGAATGGACCTGGCTCGCTACAAGCAGGCCTGGGCCCACAACGCCATCCCCCTGCAGACGCTCGAAGATCAGCAGCAGAAGGTCATTCAGGACCAGGGCACCGTCAAGTTCGATCAGGGCGTCCTCGCCTATGACAAGGTTCAGCTCAGCTACTGCCACATCGTAGCCCCCATGTCAGGACGCGTTGGCATGCGCCTCGTCGACCCAGGAAACCTGGTAACCGCGAACAGTTCAACCCCCCTCGTGATCCTGACCACCATGAATCCCACTACTGTGGTGGCCTCCATCTCAGAGAACAGCCTCAGCGAGGTCTTCGCCCGCCCCAATCATGGCGTCGGGTTGCCGCTGCAGGCCTGGAGCAGGGATGACGATCGAGAGTTGGCAGTTGGCAGAGTGACTTCGTTCAACAACCAGATCGACACCCAATCCGGAACCGTCCTGCTTCGCGCCACCTTCAATAACAGCAACGGCGAGCTCTATCCCAACGAGTTTGTCAATGCTCGACTGCTCGTCAATACCCTCAAGAGTCAAGTCCTGATCCCCGACTCCACGATTCAGCACAACGGCCAGGAAGCCTTTGTCTATCTCATTCAGAAGACGGCAAAGGGGCTGCACGCGGTGATGCACGACGTCACCACCGGCGTGTCCAACGGCGGCCTCACCGCCGTCCACGGAATTAAGGCTGGTGACGTCGTTGCCGACAGCAGCTTCGAGAAGCTGCGGAATGGTTCGGAGGTCCGAATCAGCACGATGCACTTGCCGTCTGCTGTTCCCGCGAGTAGTGCCCCGTGAGTCCGTCCCGCCCATTTATCCTGCGGCCGGTCGCAAC
>CAZWSD010000300.1:0-4787 GCA_964636535.1 uncultured Acidobacterium sp.
CGCGACCCCGTCGTCCCCGTCCAGAACTCCTACGACTTCTTCGAGGCCATGATCCGCAACCATGTCCCCGCCGAGCTCCACGTCTTCGACTACGGCATCCACGGCTGCGGGCTCTGCGGAACCATCCCCGCTCTCCGTAGCTACCCCGGCCTCCTGCGCCAGTGGCTTATCGACCGCGGCTGGCTTCCCGCCGACGCGCCACCGCCACCCGCCCCCGCTGCCAACTGGCCAGATTGGCCCGCGGGCTTTCAGGGCCCCGGCATGCTCACTAACGGCAATTAGGACCCTAATAGGGCAACAGCCCAACTAATCGTGTTAACTGGCCCCGGCTTCCAATCACCCCAGCGGCACTCGCCCAAAAAAAATGGCGGGTGCCCTCACTCCGCTTCACCGCCCAAACTTTTTATACTTACCCCGTGAAGAACCTGCCTCTTTTCTCCCTCGGTCTGCTCCTTGCAGCGCTCGTCGCCTTCCAACCGCCCGCTTCCGCGCAAACCGTCTCCGCACAGGGGCTCCCCACGCCCATTCGCCTCTACAAGGGCACGCCGCCCGGAGCACACGGCAATGGCGTCCGTGACATCCCCTTGCTCTACGTCCTGCTCCCCAGGCATCCCGTCACCACCGCCGCCGTCCTCGTCATTCCCGGCGGCGCCTACAACCACGTCGCACTCGGCCAGGAAGGCTTCCAGGTTGGCGAGTGGCTCCGTGACCAGGGCATGCCCGCCTTCGTCCTCGACTACCGCGTCGCTCCCCAGTACCACTATCCCGTCCAAATCCAGGACGGCATGCGCGCCATGCGCCTCATCCGCGCCAACGCCAAAAAGTGGGACATCGACCCCAACCGCATCGGCGTCTGGGGCTCCTCCGCCGGTGGACAGCTCGCCTCCACCCTCGGCACCCACTGCAACAAACCCAACCAAGCCGCGCACAATCCCATCAACCGCCTCAGTTGCAAGCCCAACTTCATGATCCTCGCCTACCCGGTCATCTCCATGCACAGCTCCATCACCAACCAGGCCACGCGCCTCTCCCTCCTCGGCCCGCATCCCTCGCCCACGCTCGTCCGCTACATGTCCAACGAACTCCACGTCACGCCCTCCACGCCGCCCACCTTCATCTTCGTCACCCAGCGCGACCCCGCGGTCCCCGTCCAGAACTCCCTCGACTTCTACGCCGCCCTCACCCGCAATCACGTCCCCGCCGAGCTCCACGTCTTCGACTACGGCATCCACGGCTGCGGACTCTGCGGCTCCATTCTCCCCCTGCGCGTCTGGCCCAGCCTCGTCCGACGCTGGCTCATCGATCACGCCTGGCTCCCCGCCAGCGCCCCCAAACCGCCCGCGCCACAGCCCGACTGGCCAAGCTGGCCTCCCGGCTTCAAAGGCCCAGGCATGCCCCATAAGAACTAGTAACTACTGCCCGCCGCACTCGCCTCCACCCGGCGAGTGCGCCCATAACCACGCCCCTCCTGCCCAATATTCCCTAATCGCGCATAACAATTTCTGATCAGCCGCTTATCTCCCGCCGTGTAACTCTGTAACTTCAGCTGCACATCACGGAGAAGCCAACTTATGCCGGAAATAACCGAGAAACCCAGGGAATCAAAAGCAGAAATAGCCGAGCGCCTCAAACGAGCCAAAAATCCCTGGGAGTCCCTCGATGAAATCCGATCCTTCGCCCGCCTCGGCCGCAACTCCGTTCCAGAGGAATGGACTTCCACCTACTTCAAATGGTGGGGCATCTACACCCAGGGTGACGGCAACGGCGCGCTCGGCAGGCCCTCCCCTTTCTTCATGCTTCGCATCGGACTTCCCCACGGACAACTCACTTCTCAGCAGGCAAAACTCATCGCCACGCTCGCCCGGAAACACGCCCGCCATCGCGTCGCCATCACCACCCGCCAAACCCTTCAGCTTCACTGGGTCACTATCGAATCCATTCCCGACATCCTCGATGCCCTCGCCACCGTCGGCCTCACCTCTCGCGGCACCAGCGGCGACACTCTCCGCGCCATCACAGCCTGCCCGCTCGCCGGACTTCTGCCCGGAGAAATCCTCGACACTTCACCCCTTGTCTCCACCCTCGCCCGCCAGCTCACCGCCCATCCCCACTTCTACAACCTCCCGCGAAAAATCAAACTCTCCGTCACCGCATGCCCATCCTGGTGCAGCCATCCACAGTTCAACGACCTCGCCCTTACCGCCGCCCTCCGCGGCGCCGAACCAGGCTTCTCTCTCCGCGTCGGCGGAGGCCTCGCCCGCGAGCCGCATCCCGCCGTCCGCCTCAACGCCTTCGTCCGCCCATCCCAGGCTCTCGATGTCGTTCGCTCCGTCATGGAACTCTTCCGCCGCCAGCACACCCTCCGGCAAAAAAGGGAACAAGCCCGCCTCAAACATCTCTTCCTCAAGCAAGGATGGACCCCCCTTCATTTCCTCACCCAACTCGAATCCATCCTCGGCTACCGACTCGACCCCGCCGTCCCCGAACACCCTCCTACAACCTCTCATGACCACCTCGGCATCCAGCCCCAGAAACAACCCGGCCTCGACTTCCTCGGAATCACCGTTCCCGCCGGCGAGCTCACCGCAGATCAGCTCCTGGCCGTCGCCGATCTCTCTCAATCCTTCGCCTCCGGCCACATCCGCCTCACACCCTCGCAAAATCTCATCCTGCCCAACGTCCCCCACGCCCTGAGTCCCCGCCTCGCCGCCGAACTCGACCAGCTCGGCCTCTTCCTCCACGCCTCCCCCTTCTGCCGCGGAACCGTATCCTGCACCGGCGCCCAGTTCTGCAAGCTCGCCATCGCCGAAACCAAGCACTTCACCCTCGGCCTTATCTCACATCTCGAAAACCGCCTGCCCGATTTCGCCCACCAGCTCAACATCAATGTCACCGGATGCGGCAATGGCTGCGCCCACCATCACTTTGCCGACATCGGCCTCGAAGGAAAAAAAATCAGACTTGACGGCCGGATCCACGACGGCTTCAGTTTCAGAATCGGAGGGAGAGTCGGCCATGACCCGCTCCCCTCCCGCCTCGTCGGCTTTCAGTGCGCGGCATCCGCCGCCCCGGCCGCCATCGAGCGCCTCCTCAGAGGATTCCTCCAGCACCGCCGCCCCAACGAAACCCTCCACGACTTCCTCGCAAAAAGCAGCGACGAACTCCTCCGCTCGCTTCTCAACCAAGATTCCAGCACCCCATCCACACAGCCGGCATGACCATCCCGAACCAAACCCTACTTCCCAATGCAGAACGTCGAAAAGATGCGGTTCAGAATATCGTCCGCCGTCGTCTCCCCCGTCAGCGAATCCAACTGCCGCAACCCCTCATACAAATCCAGCAGCACCATCTCATGCGGAATTCCGCTCTGCGCCGCAGCCCGCGCCTTCCCGAGTCCCGCCAGCGCGCCCTTCACCGCCTCATGATGCCGCAGCGTCGTCAGCATCCCCGTCTCGCTCCCGTCGCCCGCGCCCCGCACCATCTCCAGCAGGCAACCGCGCAGCTCGTCCAGCCCCTCGCCTGTAATCGCTGAAGTCCGCACCATCCCTATATTCGCCACTTCTTCGGTTACATTTCTCCCGGACTCACCCTCCAGATCCAAATCGCACTTGTTCCGCACCAGCAGCACGCGCCGCCCGCGCAGCGATTCCACCACACTCCGCTCCTCATCGTTCAGCGGTACACCCGCCTCCCCCACCAGCAGCACCAGCTGCGCCTCCGCCAGCGCCTCCCGCGACTTCTCGATCCCAATCAGTTCTGCCTCGTCCGCCCCCTCGCGCAGACCTGCCGTATCCACCAGCTCAATCGGAATCCCGCCCACCGCCAGCCGCTCCGTCACCAGGTCCCGCGTCGTCCCCGGCGTCGCCGTCACAATCGCCCGCTCCTTATCCAGCAGACGGTTGAACAGCGAAGACTTGCCCACGTTTGGCCTTCCCACAATCGCCAACGTCAATCCGCCGTGCACCAGCCGCCCCCGCTCAAACGTACCCGCCAGTTTTTCCAGCACCGGCAGAATTGTATCTATCCGCGTCACAATTTCCCCGTGCGGCGTCACATCCACATCGTCTTCGGCAAAATCAATCCCCGCCTCCAGCACCGCGATCAGCTCCACCAGCGCCTCCTTCGCCGGTTGCACCCTCCGCGAAAGAGCCCCGCCCATCTGCTCCGCCGCTACCCGCGCCTGATACACCGTCTGCGCCTCGATCAAATCCCGCACCGCCTCGGCCTGCGTCAAATCCATCCGGCCGCTCAAAAACGCGCGCTCCGTAAACTCCCCCGGACGCGCCACCCGCGCCCCGCCTCGCAGCGCCATCCGCACCAGCGCCTCCAGCACCACCGGCGAACCGTGCGCCGTTATCTCCACCAGGTCCTCGCCCGTGTATGACCGCGGCCCTGCAAAGTACGTCACCATGCACTCATCCAGCTTCGCCGGCTCTCGCGCTTCTCCCTCCGCGCCCGTCTCCACCCCGGAATAAATCTCCCCAAACCGAGCCCGCGCATGCTCCAATCCATGCCGCAGACGAACCAGCCTCTGCGCCATCTCCAGCGCGCGCGGCCCCGACATCCGCACCATCCCGATGCCCCCACGCCCCGGCGGCGTCGAAATGGCCACAATCGTCTCCTGCGCCACCATCTCCTGCTCCGCCACCTGCGGATGCGGCTGTATCCGGTTCATGACTTCAGCCTAGAGCATTTTCCCGCGCGATATGCACCCATCCCATCCCCGCCGACCAAAACAAAAATGGCCGCAGGGCAGGGAAGCCCTCGGCCATCTTTCGCTCCAAATC
>CAZWSD010000301.1:0-4757 GCA_964636535.1 uncultured Acidobacterium sp.
ACAAGCTGGCGCCGCTGCTGGTTGAGCTCATCCAGTTTCTCGACGCTCCTTCGCGCGGCGTCCTCGTCCCGTGCCGCTTCGAAAACCGACAGCGCCGCGGCGGGATGGTCGATCCGTCCGGCGGCATTGATGCGCGGCGCCACGCCGAATGCCAGATCATTGGAATCGGGATTCGCTGGGTCGGCGCAGGAGACCCGCAGCAGTTCCCGAAGCCCACAGTTTTCCGCACGACTGAGCTCGCGCATCCCCAGGCGTGCGAGCGTTCGGGTTCCGCTTTGCAGCGGCACGCAATCAGCAACCGATGCGATCGCGGCATACTGGCTCATGGCAGCCTGCAGGCGTTCGACCCGCTCCTCTTTCCAGCCGGCTCGCAGCGCCAGAGAAAGAGCGAACAGGGCCGCAAGACCAGCGCCGCAGAACTCCTGGGACCAGACGGCGAGAGTGTTGGCCTGCTCCTGAATACGGTGATGGTCGATGACGATCACATCGACACCCAACCGGCGCGCCAGCAAAATCTCTCGCTGCGCGTTGATGCCGTTGTCGACTGTGATCAGCAGGTCGGTGCCGCTCAGGGAGAATTTATGAACGGCACACGAACTGAGACCGTATCCCTCATCCCGGTGGGGCAGATACGCTAACGCCTGAACTCCAAGGCTGGCGAGAACCGAACGCAAAATGTGCGTGCCGACGATCCCGTCGGAGTCGTAGTCCCCATTATGCAGTGCACCGCATAACGGCGATTATGCGGAGTGCGTGATTATGTCGAGTGTTACTGTTCACACCCCTATGAACACTGCTCGTTGTGCGCTTTCTGCTCCACATAATCTCTTTTAAACCCGTGGTGTTTGAGCCGCATAATGCTGTCTCCTTAAGGGCAAGGAGACAACATGCTTGAGCACTATTTGGACTCACCTATTACTCGGCGCAGGCTCCGTTCTGGTCCCGCTGCGGATCACATCAACGGCTTTGCTGACTGGTTACATGCCGGCGGCTACAAGCGCCCCATCATTGTCAGAAGACTTCGTTCGCTCGCACGCTGGACGGATTGGCTAACTGCAACCGGAGACAACCAGGATCTACCGGAGGCGCTGGAACGGTACGCGGCATATATCGGTTCACCACCGCGTAAACCCTATCGGCGCAGTCTGAATAAAGAGCCCGTAATAGCTGCCA
Source organism: uncultured Acidobacterium sp. (assembly GCA_964636535.1). Classification (GTDB taxonomy): domain Bacteria; phylum Acidobacteriota; class Terriglobia; order Terriglobales; family Acidobacteriaceae; genus Acidobacterium. The sequence continues at coordinate 1,174 of CAZWSD010000301.1, forward strand.
AGCTTTATCTCCGGTTCCTCCGCGAGCGGGAAATTCTTCCTCCGGCTCCAGCCGCTGTGGTGAACTCCTGCCCTCTATTGACCGAAGCTTTTGATTGGATGCGCGAGCAGCGCGGGCTGACTGAAGCAACGCTGGACACGTATCGGCGTGTGCTTGAGGAGTTGTTTACCGCTCTCGGAAGTGACACTCGGTCATACCAAGCAGAAGCGTTGCGCGCTTTTGTCGTCGCGAGAGGAAAGCGCCATGGCGTCTCCTATGCGAAGCTGGGCGCTACCGCGGTGCGCACCTTTGTTCGCTATCTCGCGGCCACCGGTAGATGTCCTGCGGGTTTGGAGTACGCTATTCCGGCGTGGCGTTCCTGGGCGTTCTCGTCGACGCCAAAATATCTCATGCCGGAAGATGTGGATCGCGTGATTCGCGCATCCGCGGGCAGCAGGTGCGGGATGCGAGACCATGCGATGATCCTGCTTTTGGCACGACTGGGACTCCGCGCGGGTGATATCGCCGGCTTGCACGTGACACACATTGATTGGAAGAATGCGCGGATTTTGGTATCCGGCAAGAGCAAGCGGCAGGAGTATCTGCCTCTGTCACAGGAAGTTGGCACGGCCCTCCTGCAATACCTGCGGAATGGCCGCCGGGCTGTTCGCATAGCCGAATTGTTCGTCACAGCGACACCACCGTTCCGACCAATTAGGCGCCAGTCTGTGGCTGGTGTAGTGCTGCGGGCAATCTGTAGGGCGGGCGTTTCTTCGCCTGGCCATGGAGCACATGTCCTGCGGCACTCGGCGGCAACCACGATGTTGCGGCAAGGGGTTTCTCTGACTGGAATCGGCGCAATCCTTCGCCACCGATCGCCCAGTACAACCGCTCATTATGCGAAAGTGGATCTCCAATCGCTCCTGGCAATTGCTCAACCCTGGCCGGAGGTGACCTCATGCTGAAGACCTCTGTAGATCGATATATTTCACTTCGACGGACACTCGGCTATCAACTGGATTACGTCGGCACGCTTCTGCATTCATTTGCCGACTTTGCCGACGAGCGTGGAGACACCCACATACGCGCATCGACGGCGGCAGAGTGGGCCACAGCATGTTCCAGCCCTCTTCGTCGCCACGCTCGCCTGCAGTCCATTGTCCTCCTCGCGCGTTTCCTCCACGCCGAAGATCCTGAACATGAAATTCCGCCGCCGCTCCTCTTCTCGACCCCCTACCCTCGGCCGTTGCCTTATATCTATTCGCACGATGAGTTGGGTCGTATCGTGGTTGCCGCGAGGAGACTTTGCCAAACTTACCCCTTGCGCCGTGAGACCTACACAACATTATTCGGTCTGATTGCCGCGACAGGACTTCGTATTTCAGAGGCACTCGATCTGCAATTTCCTGATGTTCAGGAAGATGGCGTTCTGTTTATCCGAAGCGGAAAGGGCGGCAAGAGTCGAATCGTTCCGTTACATCCTACCGTCGTAATAGCGCTGGCTTCCTACCTTGAGGCACGGCGGCGATTGCCTGACGTCAATGATCACTTGTTCCTATCCGCCGGCCGCCGAAGAATCTCTAATGGAATGGCCAACTATACGTTTCGACGTGTACTTCTTCTCGCCGGTATTTGCCGCACCGGCAGCCGACCTTGTCGCATTCATGACATGCGACACACGTTTGCTACTCGATCGCTGGAGAAATGCTCTCATCGACGCGAAGATGTCGCGCAACATTTCGTAGCTCTGGCTACGTACCTGGGACACACGCAAATCGCGCATACCTATTGGTACCTCGAGGCTACTTCGGAACTGATGGAGGACATCGCAAAGGCGGCCGACGTGGTGATCGGCAAGGAGGTCGCATGACAACTATTGCACCCCTGATCACAGACTTTCTTAGGGAGCACCTCCCCGTCGAGCGTGGATACAGCCCGAATACCTGTGAAACCTATGCGCACGCATTTCGGCTGTTGTTTACCTATATCAGCCACGGATTGGGAATGAGGCCATCTCAATTGTGCCTTGAACACGTCAGCGCGGACGTGGTGCTGGACTTCTTGGCTCACATTGAGCGAGGACGGCACAATGGCGCAGCAACCCGCAACGCACGTCTCGCCGCGATCAAAGCATTTATGCGCTACGTTGAGTTTCGAGTGCCGTCGGCGCTCCAACAGACTCGACAAATCTTGGCCATACCCGCCAAACGTCACGAGCAGATGTTGGTACAGCATCTGGCGCTGAATCAGATTCGAGCGATTCTTAATTCGCCAAACCTGGCGATTCGATCCGGCGTTCGAGATCGCGCGATGCTCCATCTCTGCTTTGCTTGCGGTCTGAGGGTTTCTGAACTTGTGAGCTTGCCGCTTGCAAATGTCTCTCTGCGCCATCCCGTCAGCATCCAGGTCCGCGGTAAGGGAAGAAGGGAGCGCCGCCTTCCTCTCTGGAAAGAGGCTGCTACTGATCTTCGCGCATGGCTGGCCGTGCGAGGATCTCCTTCCGCACCTGAACTATTCATCAACTCCTCAGGAAAGGCGATGACTCGGGCAGGTTTCGAATATATTCTGTCGAAGCATGTGCAGATTGCGGAGGAGATATGCCCTGAAATGAAGGGCCGATCAATATCGCCTCATCAACTCAGGCATAGTTGTGCGGTAATCATGCTTCAGGCTACTCGGGACATCCGCAAGGTGGCCCTCTGGCTCGGTCACAGCGATATACGTACGACCGAAATATACCTGCGCGTGGATCCGACCGAGAAACTGGAAGCGATAGAGGCTGTGCTGCCGCCGAGCCTACGTCGCGGTCGGTTTAAGGCGCCTGATGCGTTGATCGCGTCGCTGCAAGGGCCACCGTAGTACCCGCGAGCGACCCAGGACCAATGGCTATTCAGGGCCAGAGAGCAAATGGGACAACTACATGATCCCGTTGCCCGCGGCATCGGGATTATGTGGAGCAGAACGCGCACAACGAGCAGCGTTCATGCGGGTGTGAACAGTAACACTCGACATAATCACGCACTCCACATAATCGCCGAAGATGGTGATCCGCTGCTTGTCGCGGGCGGCGGCCAGAACGCGGTCGACTGCGCCAGTCATTCCCGGGATCGAGTCCGGCTCGGGAAGATCGTTCCAGGACGGAGGCTGAATGAAGGAATCAATGTCCTCAATCCCACGGGCGATGAGGACGTCGAGCAATGGCTGGCACAGAAACATACCATCTCCTCGCAGCCCGGATCGGGCACAAAATCAGTTGTGGAATGGAAAATTGGGACTAGGCGACGCGCAGGTGATCGCCGCGATAAACTTCGGCGCCGGGGACGGCAACCTGGTTCTGAACGGCCTGCTTGATGGCCTCATTGCTGGGTGAAGCATCCTGAATCGAGGCAACAAGCAAGCGGCCCATGTCCTCGGGAACGCTCTCGATTACTCGCTCCCACAAGGACCCGTCGATCCGTGCCGCAACAGTCCGATACAGCATCGGCACCTGTGTCTCATCGGTGAACCGTACCGAATCCTGGCTGTTCTTCTGGATCCGCAGGGTGAACTCTCTGCCTTCGATCTTCCTGAGTTCGCGGCTTTTGAGGTAGTACATGACCATGTAC
>CAZWSD010000302.1:0-4755 GCA_964636535.1 uncultured Acidobacterium sp.
CTTAATCGACAGGTTGTAGGTTCGATTCCTACCGCGTCCACCAGCTAAATTATATTGATATCAATTAGATACGCACATCATTTGATGCCAGGATCTGGGGCAGCTCATCCACTGAGGCGCAATATGTGAAGCAATCCGCTGTTCTCGTTGCGGAGGTCAGTGGCCTCGCGCAGGCGTTTCCAGGTAGGTGATGATAGGGCTTCATCGACAGCTCGCGGCATGCCCAATCGTGCCAGTCGGCAGCAAATGCAATCGCTCGATCACCCGGCAGGCGCACCGACAACGGGAGGAGTAGATCACCAGTTGCCCACTAAGGCCCAGCCTGCGCTGCAGGTTGCAAAACGCAGTGCTTCTGCTCCCCACTGGGCCGCAAATCAAGCTGAGAGTTGATTCGGTCAGGAATGCGAAGCGAGTGTGCCCGTCAGGCAGCATTCGCCGGATAACCGAGCGTGTCCGGGGAAGAGCAGGATTGGAGTGCCGCTCTGCATCGCCGTTCTGCAGTCGCAAGGTCGTGAGATCGGTCGTTGGAACTCGCCTGCAAGATCCGTTTTCCGGGGACAATTCTTGGAATTTAGACCAGTCCACCCCCGGGCAGTTCCATGGGGCTGTCGTTAGCATTGGTCATCGCCGCAGATCCTGGAGTGCGCCATTGCATCTTCATTTAGCCAGAATATCTTACTTGTACTGAGATCCAGAATCAGAATCACGTCGCTATCTTCTGGTCCAGCTGCTGTTTCCCTCTGCAGAGATGATAGATGATCGCGCCCCGTGCTCTTGTTGGCGCTCCTCCCGCCCTGTAGAGTTTGGGATCGCCTTCACTCTTTACCTCGCGTTTGATCTTCTATGCGCGTGAGACGAGCGGTGCCAGAAAGATAATTAAGCTTCAGGTTAAGTTGAGGCGGAAACAAAGTGCCCGAATACAATATCATCATCGTTAACAAATTGTATATATCCCTCCCCGAAGAGTATCTGTTCAATTGGGAGTACGATAACAATCAGGGCGGAAATGATGAGATCCACAGTTCGCGCCTGATTGTACGGTTTCTGCTGGAGGACTGCGAACGTGCGTCGCATTGTGAATCTGTGTATCTTGGTTGTCTTTGCATGCGTAATAGCCTCTGCTCAATCTGTTCCGGCGAGCGGGGGAACGGCGGCTGCGCTCCCTGCAAGCGCTGACGGTGTCTACCATGTCTGCGCGGGCTGTACTTTCACGCAGCTTTCGGCCGCCATCGCTGCCGCAGAAGCGAATGATGGAGCAGGGACCGTCGTTCTCGATCCGGGGTATAGGGACGTGATCACCTCAACTCTTCAAGTGGGCTCTGCAGGCGGGACGATTGCGGGAACCGGTTCCGTGAAGGTCATCATGATGCCCGGCTCCGTGATTCAGGAAGATGTATCAGACGGTTCGCCTGGTATCGAGATCGGGGACGGCAGCTCGCTCGAATGTTTGGGGGCAACTCCGAGCGGAAATGTTAACGGTAGCTCACAGTCCAACTGCGAAGTGGTTGCTGAAAACGGCGCCGACATGAGTTCGATGGTCACGTCGTCCATTTTCGAAAGCGCGTTGAGCAATCACTTGCAAGGGAATTTCGGTCTACAGGGGATCACGTTCATCCCGTACGGCGCAACCATTTCCGATGCCGTGCTGGATGCGTTTGGCATTGACACTCCGTCATTGGTTGCCAACAACACATTCCTCGGAGGACCAAACGTGGCGCATGTGCTGCACATTGGTTACGGCACCGGCGGCGGCAAGATATTCGTCAACAATGAGATACGGAATGCATACTACATCCAGGGCTCCGAGGTCCTAATTACTGGTGCAGAAAACAACTGGAACTGGGATGGTCAGAGCGATTTAAACGTGACGTCGCCCGAGATTGACGGCGGCGAAATTTCCTGCCGCAATGGCGCCTATCCTGCCATCCAGATCGACGGTGATCCGGCAGGGGTGGGGGATTTGGGAGTCATGCACGTTACGTTCGATAATGTATGGTCGCAAGATTGCGGATCGGGTCCATTCACCGCTCCCTATATCGCAATTAACAATGCGGACGATGTCGTATTCAAAAATATGGAGTTTGCTCCGGATTCTCCCGTTGCGGCATTGATCACTGACGATGACCCCGCTGGCTATCCAACAAACTTCATTTCGTTCCGTGATGTAACAGTGGCATGTCGGGAGGTGAACTGCGCGGGACAAACATGGATAGTGGACAAAACTTCACAGGGTTACACGCATCCGTTTCCATCCGAGACGTATAACCTGCCGCACGCAGGGTATTTCGTTTACATACCCTTTGACAAAGCTGGAGGCTGGCCTTCATCGAGCATGACCGAGTCGGAGCCCCCGACGAACAACAGCGACTCGACGGTTGGAACTCAGTCGTATGCGGATGCGGGCGCAGGTAGTGCGCTGAACGTTGGTAACGGCAACGCTATTGATTTGTCCTTCGGAGGCAACGGGTACACGAACGCGTGGATTGAGTCCTATCAGCATGGGACTGCGACGGGAAAGGCGCTGTTTATTAATAAGGAATACGACGGAGGTGTAGATATCGGCGGAGATACTGACTCAACAGGTGGATTCAGCGTGGGAGGCATTCGGGTTACCCCCATTCCTTATGCGGGACTACAAGGGGTGGGACCGCGTTTGCAGGCGTCAGCTGGATTCACTCCCGTAGCCGGGGCACCGATTTGCGACGATGCGACAGGTAACACGACCATCTACAATTGCGGCGTGGTGAACAGCGCCCTGCAGTATTGCGGCGTATCAACGTTCCGGTCCTCAACAATCGGCAGCGTGGTGACCTGCGGATTTACTCCCGGGCATTGTCTAGTGTCGTGGACCGGTACCCCGCCCTCTGCCACCGTGGCCGAGGGAACACTCTCTGGGCAGCATGTTACGCCGGCGGCCAGCAGCCGTACTTGGGGAACAGCATCGGTCTATTGCTCAGCGGATTAGAAGTCCGTGGCACCAGTCTTGATGCGGGTGTGAGCGGCGTTATGGATGTTGGGGTGACGAGTTGGTAGTCTTCAGTATTGAGCATGAGTACGCGGCAACCGCAACAGAAGCAGGAAGAGATATGGATTGCGAACGGCGAGTTGGCGGGTTCGCCGGCACATTTGTTTTATTGACGGCTGAACAAGCTTCTGGATGCGGAAAAGTTCGACAGGTTCGTGAATGAACTTTGCCGGAATTTCTATGCGGAGAAGATGGGGCGTTCGGGGCATGGCGTGACGTCTGGCCGACTCGTTGGCGCTGCGGGAGTTTGTTCGCGCAGGGATTGCGGAGACGATGCCGGATCGCTCGGCGATATCGCAGACGCAGAGTCTGATCGATGCGGAAGCGAATCGTGAGATGTTTGGCTGGGTGAAAGCGCTGTTGGTTGATTGTAATCTGCTGAAGAGCAAGGCGGTGGATGTGAATGCGAAAAGACTGGAAGCCGCGGCAGCGAAATGCTCTATTGCCTGAGTCACGGGCGCAGAAAGCATGTTGGAGCGGTCAAGGTCAATGCCGAAGATATCCAATCGGCGCGTGTCCTCGCTCTCATGGATGAGTTGTTCGTAATCGACCACATGGCGCGTGAGGAGCTAATGAACCACGCTAAGCACCAGTCGCTGCGGCTGGCGCGTGTGCCGGAGGTGCTCGACAATCTGCTCTCGCAGTTGATCGCGATCCAAACGGCAGCGCTACCCAAACGTAGGCGTACGTGTGACGAGCTGTACAGATCGCCCCTGCCGCGACCTGCACTACCTAAATATCAACCCAATCGACCGCTGACGCCTCTTCAAAACGGAGTCGTCCCACAGTTACACTGATTCGGATTGAATGAACAGATTAGAATGGATGGCATGCACGGAGACGTTGGCGCGATGCTTGGATCTGGAGAAATTCTTGTCGGAATCGTAACGTACAACCGAAGGGAGAAGCTCGTCCGGGCCCTCGACGAATGTCGCAGACTCGGTTTTCCCAACATAGTTGTCTTCGACAACGGCTGCACCGACGGAACCCGTGCCATTCTTCAAGATCGCACGGACATCTCATTTTTCTTTACAGACCAAAACGAGGGATGCAGTTCTGGCTTCAGCCGGATCCTGCGCTATTTTGTTCAAGAGAGTGAGTGTAATTGGCTGTTGATCTTCGATGACGACGCTTATCCCGCATTCAAATGCGAGAGCCTTGCAGAATATCTACGACGTGATTCGGCGGAGAAAAAACCGGGGTATGCGCTTCGAGTAGTCTATCCGGATGGGGTACCTTGCCCTATGAACCGGCCTGGTACAGATATCCTTTCAAACATGCCGTTACGTCACTTGTGGAAAGATTTTCACCTGGCAAATGATAGCAGGAGCTGCCCAGTCGACTTCGCGAGTTTTTCGGGCTTGTTGCTTCATCGAGATACGGTCTGCAGGGTCGGTACGGTGTCTCCCACGTTTCATATTTATAGTGATGATACTTACTACACGCTATCGATCTCTCGCAACGTCGGCCGCCTATTTTATTGCTCTGAATTCACATTGATCCACGATTGCAAACGCTCCAGTCGAAATCTGGCGGACGTAGATTCGGTCCGAATCGAGAAAGAAGTCATGAATAAGATCATTCTCATTCGAGAATATAGCCGGTTCAAGTTGTTGTACATTTCAATCTATCTCGCCCGCCTTCTCATTCTCAATCCCTCGATATCCGGAAAAATTCTGCGTGCAAGCGGTAAGGGGATGTCCGCAGACCTTGCTCTGTATCGAAACGAG
>CAZWSD010000303.1:0-4754 GCA_964636535.1 uncultured Acidobacterium sp.
CACTTGGCGCACTGCGAACCTAAGCCGACAGGCTTAGGGATGGTGTCTCTCTCCCCCCTCTACAAATCATAGTGAGGATATCCCCATATTCTCCCAACGAACAATCGCCGGCATTTGCAGGATCGTGAACGCTACTTGGAGTGAACTTCAGCGAAGAAGTGCCAGGCCATGTCGGTGAAATTGTGCGGGTCATCGGGCCGATGCTTCGTATTCCAGCCCGAATCGAGGCTGCCTGCCCACTCGTGGCCAAGATTCGCAACAAAGTCGGCAATAACGGGCACTTGGTGACTGCAGCCCTGCCAGGAGAAACGGACGCCCCAACCCGTCTTTTCTGCTGTCTGAATTTGACAGCCGTCGAGATATCCCCAGGTTACCCAATTCCCATGCGGCGTAGTTGCAAAATGTGGGGCGTGGGTTTCGAAACCGGAAAACTGCTCGTCATCATCGCCGTGTATGTAAAGGATCGGCATCGGGCGCGCGAGCCTTGCTGGTGGCTCCATGAGTGGCGTGGCCACGGCAACTATTGCTGTGATGTTTTCGGGATGACGTGACGCGAGCAACTGAACCATTCCCGATCCGCTCGAAAACCCGGCAAAAAAGACCCGATTACTGTCGACGTGTTCGCGCCGGAGCACATCATGGAGAACGGCCATCAAATACCCATCGTCATCTACCGGAAGCATCCCGGGCGCCAGATGATGCGAACGGGAACCTTGCATTTCCCAGAAAGTGACATTGTTGCGCCTATCCATGGGTCGGTTGGGCTGGGTAGCAACAGGTTCTGGAAAGGCAACAACAAAGCCGTTGCGATCCGCTTCTTCCATCCAGCCAAAATTTAGGGATGTGGACTTTGCCGTGCTTCGAATGCCTCCCAACATGAACACAACGGGCGGATGTGACGGAAGATGCCGAGGTCTGTATAGGAGGTAGGGGCGACTATACCCGTTATGCACGAATGGGTGGGATTCGAGTTGGGCAGCAAGAGGTTGCACACCGGCAATCGTCAGCGCAATCGAGAGAAGGAACAACGGTTTTCGCCCGATAACGGGAGTCGCTCTAGCATTTTTCATTGGTGTCGATCCTAAGATCAATGGTGCGAACAGTTGGCGGACATTCTGCCTCTCGCAACGGAAAATCAAGGCGGTGAGAGGTCATCCAGTGACCTGGGATGGGATGCACGAACCATAGACCCGGCGTATTGTTAGCATTAGTAATACGCGCAATTTCTCGGAGATTTGGCGATGAATTGCGATGGGTCGCATAATAATTTGAAAGCATTCAGGCAACTGAAGAGAGACTATATTGTCATGGAAAGTTGATTGTCAAGCCGGGTGCTCGCAGTGGATTACGCGAACATTGATTGCAACTATTTCTCAAGAACCTCTGCGTCATTGCGCGTAGAGGTATAACCGGTACGCGTGCGCACATCCTTGAATCACGGTATACACGATATGTTTAAGACACAAAAACTTCAGAAACTTGCCAGAGGCCCTCTTGTCGGAGTCAAGGTGCTTGATCTATCACGCCTCGTTGCAGGGAATACTCTGACGATGGTGTTGGCGGATATGGGCGCGGACGTTCTCAAAGTGGAAACCCCCTCCGGGGACACACTGCGCGACTGGAAAGTATTGGGAATTTCAACGGCATGGAAAGCTTACAGCCGTAACAAGCGGAGCATCTGCCTGGATTTGCGCGATGCGGAAGCGAACAAGATACTGATGGATCTAGTGGAAGGCGCCCAGATATTGGTCGAAAGCTTCCGTCCCGACACACTGGAGAAGATGAATCTCAGCCCGGAAAGGCTATTGGCTCGAAATCGCTCGCTCATTATTGTCAGGATTTCTGGATGGGGACAGGGCGGTCCATATCGCAGTCGGCCCGGTTTCGGCACACTGGTGGAAGGTATGTCAGGGTTTGCCGCAATGAATGGCTTTGCAGATCGTGAACCTGTTCTTCCACCCATCTATTTAGCAGATATGACGGCTGGCCTTTACGGGGCGCTTGGAGCTCTGGCGGCGTTGAGACATGTGGAGATGAATGCCGGCGAAGGGCAGGTGATCGACCTGCCCCTGCTCGATCCAATGTTTGCGATTCTCGGCCCGCAAGCCGCGAACTATAGGCTTACCGGTCAGGTGAAGAGGCGAACGGGTAGCCAATCGACCAATAGTGCTCCGCGAAACGTATATCGCACCAGCGATGGCAAATGGGTATGCCTTTCAGCATCCACGCAAGCCATGACGGAGCGCTTGCTCGGGGCCATGGGGCACCCCGAGTTAATCAACGATGCACGCTTTTCAACGAATGCCGCTCGCTTGCAAAATACGGAGTTGCTGGACGGAATCATCGGAGATTTCATCGTGAGAATGACACAATCGGAATGCGTAGAATTTTTCGCTAAGGCATTTGTCACTGTGGGCCCGGTCTACGACATATCGGACATCGTCGAAGACGATCATTTTCTTAAGCGAGACATAGTTGTCAACCTTCCCGACGATGAGATGGGTACGGTTCCAGTCCACAACATTTCCCCACGATTCTCGAAGACTCCGGGAGGCTTTCACCGCGTGGCGCCACAGTTGGGTGAGCACACTGACGAAGTGCTGCGTGAGTTGGGCTACGGGCAAGATGAGATTATGGCGCTTGAATCGAAAGGCGTGGTGAAAAGCTGGAAAGCCGGGGACGCGAATGTCCGCTGAGAATCCTGCGTGATTCCAATACCGACTCGAAAGCGGAAAGGTAGTCCGAGAATGATGCGGAGTAAGCTGTTCGTTCCGGGACATCGACCTGAACTGTTTGTCAAGGCGCTCGCCTCAGAAGCAGACGCCATCTGCTTGGATCTTGAGGATGCCGTCGCAAAGGATCGCAAACTCGATGCCCGCCGGCATGTCCGTGATTTTCTATCCTCGAATGTAAAAACGGACAAGGAATTGATGGTGCGCGCAAATGCTGTCCGTTCTCCTTATTTTGCTGACGATCTTGCGGACGCAATTTGTTCGGGAATCGTCATGCTGGTCCTTCCCAAGGTCGAAGATCCTTCTGAGGTTGAGGATGCAGCTTCCGCGCTGTCGGCTATCGAGAAGGAACGTAACTTACAACGACCCATCAAAATTCTTGCGACGATCGAATCAGCCCGCGGGCTTAGACTTGCCGAGGCTATAGCCAAAGCGGACCCCCGGGTCGCGGGGCTTCAGCTTGGACTGGCAGATCTTTTAGAACCCTTGGGAATCAACCGCGGTGATAAAATCGCCACTCATCAAGTTCGTTTGCAACTGCGTTTCGCTGCAGGCGAAGCCGAAATCCCTTGCTTTGATGGTGCGTTTCCCCACTTTGCCGATGCGGAAGGGTTTACTGGGGAGGCTGTTGCTGCTCGCAGTTTGGGCTTCGCTGGCAAGAGTTGCATCCATCCGGGTCAAATTGCAATCGCGAATCGTGTCTTCTCCCCCACGCCGGAAGAAGTAGAATTTTCGTTACGCATCGTGGAGGCGGCGCGCGCCGGGGCTGGCGCGTTTGCTTTGGACGGCCGCATGATCGATGAGCCTTACGTAAGGCGCGCTGAAAGTATTGTTCGTTTTGCGAAGGACATTGATTTGCGGGGCTGAGTATGTCCTCCTTGTAGGACGTTTCCGATCATTTTACAGGTTTACGCGGCTTTTTGCGTCCGCTTTCGCCGCTGAATATCAGCGACACTTCTGGACAAGCCCCGATCGACTCCCGGATTTTGAGTTCTGTCTCTAGAACACAGCGCTTCGCAGGCCCATCATCTCCCGATACCCTGTCCAGCAGCATGCGGGCTGCCGTTGTTCCGAGTTGATAGCCGGGTTGGTACACGGAAGAGAGCGCGGGGCTAGTGGTCTCCGCAAAGTCCAAGTTGTCGAATCCCACCAGAGAAACATCGTCGGGGCACCGCAAACCCAGTTCCTTGATGGCAAGTAGTACACCAAGCGCGATCATATCATTCCCCGCGAAAATTGCCGTCGGACGTGGCAGCATGCGAAGCAGAATCAAAGCCTTCGAATGGCCGCCTTGTTTGTCGAATGCAGTTTCCTGCATGTAGTCCGGCAGAATCGCGATTCGCCCCTCCCGCATCGCGCGTTTGAATCCAGTTAGCCGCTGTTGAACGCTGGTCAGGTGAAGTGGCCCAGAGATCATCGCAATCCGTCGGTGCCGCATCTGAATAAGTAAGCGGGTTGCGCCATGTGCTCCCTTTTCGTTGGCAACTGTGACACTGTCTCCAATCCAATGGCGTGGCAGACGATCCACGCACACGACCGCCGCTCCCGCTTTGCGATAAGACTCTGCCTGCATTGTTAAGTCGCTAAAGTCCGATGGGATCACAATTAGTCCCGCGGGAAGATAGGTGCGTAACGCCTTCAGGTGAGCCAGCTCCTTGGCATGGTCATTGTCGGTGTTGCATAGAATAAGGCGATAGCCGCTGGAAAACGCAATATCCTCGGCACCACGGACCACAGCTGGAAAGAACGGATTGGTCACGTCGGGGATAATCATGCCAATCATGTCGGTTTTATCACGGCGCAAGCCCCGCGCAAGCTGGCTTGGTTGATAGCCGAGGGCCTCGACAGCATCCATTACGCGTTTACGCAGTGGCTCACGAACCCGCGCCGAATCGTTTAGAACATGTGAAACAGTCCCCAACGACACGTTTGCTATCCGAGCGATCTGCTTCATGTTGGGCATATGCTCAGACCTTCTCGCTCCAAAAATCGACAATCTCTATGTTTTTAGCATGATGCATC
>CAZWSD010000304.1:0-4748 GCA_964636535.1 uncultured Acidobacterium sp.
ATGGCGACGTTGCCCGCGCCCAGACCGGCATCATCTACATCGACGAAATCGACAAAATCGGTCGCAAGGACGAAAACCCCTCCATCACCCGAGATGTCTCCGGCGAAGGCGTGCAGCAGGCCCTCCTCAAAATCCTCGAAGGCACCGTCGCCAACGTGCCCCCGCAGGGAGGACGCAAGCACCCCCATCAGGAATTCACCGCCGTCGATACCACCAACATCCTCTTCATCTGTGGCGGCGCTTTCGTCGGCCTCGAGCGCGTCGTCGGACGACGCGTCGGCAAAAAAGCCCTCGGCTTCAAAGCCATCGCCGAAAATGACCAGCGCGAAAACGGCCAGCCCGTCCGGGCTCAGCGCGACATCGAACTCCTTCGCCTCGCCGAACCACAGGACCTCATTCGCTATGGCCTCATCCCCGAATTCGTCGGACGCCTCCCCGTCATCGGCATCCTCGACGAACTCGACGAAGCTGCCCTCGTCGAAATTCTCACCAAGCCGCGCAATGCCATCCTCAAGCAATACCAGAAGCTCTTCGAGTTTGAAGGCGTCAACCTCGTATTCTCCGACGAAGCCGCTCACGCCATCGCCCTCGACGCTCTCGAACGCAAAGTCGGAGCTCGCGGCCTCCGCATGATTCTCGAAGAGCTCATGCTCGACCTCATGTATCACCTGCCCAGCAACAAGCGCGTCAGCGAACTCCTCATCACCGCCGAAATGGTCAAATCACGCGACCTCTCCCTCAGCCTCCTCGACAAAGCCGGCTGATCTTTCCCCCGTTACCACCCATACCTCAACCCAAATCCCTCCTGCTCCCTCCTCCGCAAAAGACTTCGCGTTCATTTCCTTGCATTTACATTTCCTTCAACCCCTCCAGTCAACCGTCCTGCCCCCTCGTCCCCGCTTTGTTCCCAACTTCCGTCACCCGAAAGTTGCCGCCTGCCACAACCGCAATGCGTCCGAATGCGTTACAGTTCATCTAACAGCAAAAGAGACTCTCAAAAGGGGATGTTGTGACCCAATCCAAAGAACTTCGAGAACGCAGCGAATCCCGCAAGCTGCCCATGATGCCCATTCGGGACATGGTCATCTTCCCCCACATGATGACGCCCTTTGTCGTCGGCCGGGAATCCAGCGTCCGCGCCCTCGAAGAGGCGCTCAACGGCGACCGCAAAATCTATCTCGCCACCCAGCATGACGCCCGCGTCGATGAGCCAGGCTCCGACGACATCTACTCCGTCGGCACCATCGGTAACATCGTCCAGAGCGTCAAAATGCCAGACGGCAATATCAAGGTCCTCGTCGAAGGCATCGAACGCGCACGCACCGTCGAACTCAATGACAATGACGGCTTCTTCGTCGCCACCGTCCGCACCTACAAAAATCAGCTAGAAATGACCCCCGCCACCGAGCAGGTCATACAGCGCGTCACCGCCCTCTTCGAGCAATACCTCAAACTCCAGCAGGCCCTCAACGTCGAATCCGTCGCCGCCGCCATCCGCACCGACGAACCCTCCAAGCTCGCCGACACCATCGCCGCAAACCTCCAGCTTGAAATCAACGAAAAACAGGACCTCCTCGAGATCTTCGATCCCTCCGAACGCCTCACCAAAATCGCAGACGTCCTCGACATCGAGATCGAAAAGCTCAATATGGACCGCAGCATCCAGTCCCGCGTCAAACGCCAAATGGAGCGCGCCCAGAAGGAGTACTACCTCAACGAAAAGATCAAGGCCATCCAGAAGGAACTCGGCCGCGGCGAAAAAAGCGAATTCGACGAACTCAAAAAGAAAATTGAGTCCTCCGGCATGCCCGCTGACGTCCTCGAAAAGGCCATCCAGGAGCTCCGAAAGCTCGAGGCCATGCCTCCCATGTCCGCCGAGTCCACCGTCTCGCGCAACTACCTCGACTGGCTCCTCGCCGTCCCCTGGAAGAAAAAATCCAAGGAAACCCGCAGCATCGACGTCGCAGAAAAAGTCCTCAACGAAGACCACTACGGCCTCGAGAAAATCAAGGAACGCATCCTCGAATTCCTCGCCGTCCGCCAGCTCGTCAAAAATCCAAAAGGCTCCATCCTCTGCTTCGTCGGACCTCCAGGCGTCGGCAAAACCTCCCTCGGCATGTCCATCGCCAAGGCCACCGGTCGCAAATTCGTACGCCTCTCCCTCGGCGGCGTCCGCGACGAAGCCGAAATCCGCGGCCACCGCCGCACTTACATCGGCGCGCTCCCCGGCCAGATCATCCAGTCCATGAAAAAGGCCGGCACCCGCAACCCGGTCATGATGCTCGACGAGGTCGACAAAATGGCCTCCGACTTCCGCGGCGACCCAGCCTCGGCCCTGCTCGAAGTCCTCGACCCAGAACAGAACTCCACCTTCCAGGACCATTACCTCGACGTCGAATACGACCTCTCACAGGTCCTCTTCGTCGCCACCGCCAACGTCCTCCACACCATCCCTCCGCCCCTCCAGGACCGCATGGAAATCCTCCGCCTGCACGGCTACACCGAGCTTGAAAAACTCGAAATCGCCAAGCAGTACCTCGTCCGCAAGCAGCGCGAAGCCACCGGCCTCACTGAGAAAAACATCGTCTTCACCGACGATGCCATCACTGCCATCATCCGTGGCTACACCCGCGAAGCCGGCGTCCGCAACCTCGAACGCGAAATCGGCAACGTCTGCCGCAAAGTCGCCCGCAAGGTCGTCAAAGAGGGCGCAAAGCACAAGGAATCCATCACCGCCGAAAACATCGCCGACTTCCTCGGCGTCGCCCGCTTCCGCGATTCCGCCGTCCACGAGAAAGACGAAATCGGACTCGTCAACGGACTCGCATGGACAGAAGTCGGCGGCTCCATCCTCCAGACTGAAGTCCAGGTCCTCGACGGCAAAGGCAAGCTCACACTCACCGGCCAACTCGGCGACGTCATGCAGGAATCTGCCCAGGCCGCGCTCTCCTACATCCGCAGCCGCGCGCATCACCTCGGCCTGCCCCGCGACTTCTACCGCAACATCGACATCCATATCCACGTCCCCGAAGGCGCCATCCCCAAAGACGGACCCTCCGCCGGCATCACTCTCGCCACCGCGCTCGCCAGCGCCCTGGCAAAAGTCCCCGTCCGCCGCGACATCGCCATGACCGGCGAAGTCACCCTCCGCGGAAAAGTCCTCGCCATCGGCGGCCTCAAGGAAAAACTCCTCGCCGCCCATCGCGCCGGCATCCTCGAGGCCATCATGCCAGAGGATAACCACAAGGACCTCGCCGAACTCCCCGAGAACCTCAAATCCGCCATGAAACTCCACTTCGTCGACTCCATGGACGAAGTCCTCAACCTCGCCCTCGCAGCACCCCTCCCGGAAATCAAACCCGACACCCAGGATGTCCTGCCCCCTGTGCCCCCGGCCAACCCCGAACAGCACGCCCACCAGTAACCCGGCGCCCATCTCAAATCAAAAGGCCCACGCACCCGCGCGGGCCTTCACTTTTTCCTCCCGTTCGTGGCACCCACCATGCGCGTCGCACCGCATCTGGCCTATCACTTCTCCAAAGCCCCCAATGGCCGCTACAGCAACAGAATCGTATCCTCCAAATCCTCTGTTCTTCTCCTCCCGACGGCTCGATCCTGTGCTTTCAGTCGTCAATCACGCCCCCCAAAACACCTGTGACGGCTGTTACTGCCGCGCACCCCGCCCCCGTGGACACTTTCCCCATGGGACAGCCGCTGTCTCCTTTAACAAAGACTAGGCGTTATCCCGCAAATTGCAGTCTCCGCTTTCCTTGAAAGGATCTGGGCAACGTCATGTCTTTCCTAGGTAGTCTCGCGCTGCTTCTCGCCCTGGCCCTCGCCGCCTTTAACCTCCTCGTCGGAGCCATCGCTCAACGCCAGATCTCCAACCGGAGCCGCGGCCGCTTCGCCCCGCAACGCCTCGCCCGCGCTGCCCGCCGCGCCGGCCTCTGGGGCTTCGCCGCCCTCTCGCTGGCCCTCATCACCCTCCTGACGGCCATCTTCACCAACAACTTCTCCCTCGCCTACGTCGTCCAGGAATCCAACCGCACGCTTCCTGCCCCCTACAAGCTCGCCGCGCTCTGGTCCGGCCAGGAAGGATCCCTCCTGCTCTGGGCATGGATCCTCTCCGGCTTCAGCTTCCTCATCCGCTTCCGCCCCCTATCCGACCCACGCCTCGCCGACCTGGCCTCCACCATCCTCGCCGCCGTTGAAGTCTTCTTCCTCCTGCTCCTCAACCTCGTCGCTCTGCCCTTCGCCGGCGTCGTCGGCCCCGTCCCGCCCGACGGCTTCGGTATGAACCCGCTCCTGCAAAACCCCGAGATGATCATCCATCCCCCCATGCTCTATCTCGGCTACGTCGGCTTCAGCATCCCCTTCGCCCTCGTGCTCGCCGCCCTCATCCTCCGCGCTCCCGCCAGCCGCTGGATCGCCGCCACACGCCGCTGGTCCGTCGTCGTCTGGCTCTTCCTCACCTGCGGCATCATTCTTGGAATGCACTGGGCCTACGCCGTCCTCGGCTGGGGCGGCTACTGGGGCTGGGATCCGGTCGAAAACGCCTCCCTCATGCCCTGGCTCACCGGTACCGCCTTTCTCCACTCCATCATCCTGCAGGAACGCCGCGGCATGATGAAGAAGTGGAACGTCTGGCTCATCTTCTCCACCTTCCTGCTCTGCATTGTCGGCACCACCCTCACCCGCTCCGGCATCGTCAGCTCGGTCCACGCCTTCGGCAAATCCTCGCTCGGAAC
>CAZWSD010000305.1:0-4738 GCA_964636535.1 uncultured Acidobacterium sp.
GAACCGGATGGAAGCACTAACATAATATATCTAGCGACGGATATACGGGCACGGAAGCTACGAATGAAACGTCACTACGGTTTTCCGCGACGCAAACTCTGTATAGGGCTCGATCACCAACTGCTTCAGCGAGTGAGCGCTTTCTGTGTAGGCCAGACGGACGGTCAGCGTGTTTTCCTGACGGCCGTTCCCTTGCAGATACGGCTCGGGGAGATAGAACTCGCTTTGCGGACCGATGGTGCGGTAAAATCCGACGAATTTGCCGTTTAAGTAGATGAGCGCGTCGTGTTCAGCGGTAATGCCGAGTTTTAGAGGGCAGAACCACTGCGGATCGGTTGAGATGGAAAATCTGGACCGGAACCACGTGTAGGCCGGAACAAGATCGACGCTCTTGGGCGCGGCTCCGATATTGGCGTGGCGCCACGGGAAAGATGAGTAGTCCGTACGGATTTCTCGTCCATGCATCGCGGCTGAAGTCATTTGAACATGGAAGTCGGCAACCGGCGTCTTTTTCTCTTCGTCGCCGATATGAATGCCGCTGACACCCTTCAGGTCCTTGATGGTTGGACCAAAGTTTGGGCTGCCGAAAGACTCGTACGAAATCTCCAGTAGATTCGATCCCAGTCTCGCATGGTCGGCCAGGGGGCAGGAAAGCGAACGGTCCGTGCGGGAGAGAGCAGCCAGACGAGTCCCATTCAGGAAGACCTGCTTGGTGTCTTCCGTAAACGTGTCCAGATACAGGCTGGATTCGCCGTGCCACTCGAATTGCGCGCGGTATTTCACATAGCTATAGGGAATCTGGCCGAGCGCCTCCAGCGGCGTCGGACGAGTTGTGAGCCAATTGCCGTGCGACAGATCAAATGACTCTATCCAGTAATCGCCTTCTGTAATCGTGACGGGTGCAAATGAAAGCGCCGGGGTCTGAATCGCAACAGACGCGGTACCGGATCGCCGGTCCCGCTGGATGTGTACAGTCTCACCGTCGACGCTGCAGCGCGAGACAGGCGAGTGCTCCAGAATGGTGATATTGTGCTCACCCGGGGCGTACTCCAACTGCAGGGTTGTGCCGGTGGCATCTTGGCCGGAATCACGCATCAGTATGCAATCTGTGATGATGGGGAGCTCGACCGTCATGTTGCCGTTGGCGGCTGGAAACGGCGCAGACCATGTTCGGTCCGCAAGTGCACGGGGCAACGCTATAAGCTGCAGATTATCGTTGATTAAGAGGTGTTTCTGGGTTGATTCGATGCGAAAGCCGAATACAGCGCGCTGACTGTCGGCGTCATAGTGTTGATAGAGCAACTCGCCACCTAACCTTGGTGCATGCTTTGCCTGGATTGCAATTTCCACCACGCTGCCGGGGTCATCGTAAACCACAAGATAGGGACGGATGGAAAGGTCGCCGTACGTGAGCACCTCTGCGGTGCAATAGTGAATTGTATCTGTGGATAGCTTCAGATTGACTGCGAGCAGCTTCATGCCGCGGCGGGAAAGTGCGAGCTTACCACGGTGAGGAATCTGCGTGGTCTGAATCGAGTTTTCCGGCGCGCTGAGCGCCAGGCCGAAGCTCTGTGGGGAGTCTGCGTTGTTCCGCACAAAGAGTATGCCGGAGTGTCCATTGGCCCGCAGACTCGCTGAGATATTTTGATTGTCAGAGCGAACGGCGCCTGGGACGTTCCGTGCACGAACCAGGGAGCGGCCAAACTTACCCAGAAACGCGCCGATTCTGCGAGCCGCGTAGTACTTATCCCACAAACCGCCGGGTTCCCTGACTGGAGCCGCATAATCGTATGTTGTGGTGAGGCCGCGGGCCGCCCAATCGAAGTTAGTGCCTCCGTGGCCCATATATACGCTCAGGAACGCGGTATCATTTTCAATGACAGTCTTAGTAAGAGCATTGTATTGTGCGCCGGTGACTCCGGCCTGGTCGACGGAAAGCTGACCTCCGAACTCACTGAACCATCCTCCCTGAAGCTCCGCTATGCTGACCGGCGACGTGGGTTCCTGCTGTCTCAGCTTGGCGAGCGCGGGCACCACTTCCGGCACGATGTTCCATCGCGGATAGAAGTCGCAGGTGTCCATAATCCTCGCCATCACAGGATCAGAGTTGTCGCGCGCCTGTTTGCACCAGTTGGTGATGAGCGGAACGTCGATTCCGGCTTTCCATGCCGTCTGGGCGAGAACCGTCATGTATTTCAGTTTGTTCTCTGCCGGTAGTTTCCAGTAGTCATACTCGTTCTCAATCTGGACCAATATGACTGGGCCGCCACGGGTGATCATGTTCTCGCGTACAACCGGCAGGACATGGCGGTACCAGTGTTTTGATGTGCGGATGCTTTCAGGATCGTCGCTGCGCAGGGGAAATTGCTTTTCAAGAATCCAGTGCGGAAAGCCTCCCGCGTCCCACTCCGCGCAAGCGTATGGACCAACACGAGTGATGAGCCACAAATCCATTTTGCGCACCAGCCGTATGAATTCCTCAAACAGGCTCATATCCACCTGGCCTTCGACCGGTTCATGATAGTTCCAAAAAACGTAGGTCTCGATCGTATTGAAACCGGCCTGTTTCAGGCGGGTCAGGCGGTCTCGCCAGAGTTCTTTCGGCGTGCGGGTGTAGTGGCAGCAGGCGCTATAGAGAAACGTATCTCGGCCATGGATAGTGAAGCATTGCGCATCATAGCGGATGATATTGGGGTTTGAGAATTCCGGTCGATCCGTCGCCTGCAGCAGAGCCATGGGTCTGGAAGCTCCCGGCAAGGGGATCAGGTTCAGACGGCCGACACCGGCGTAGGAGGATAGGTAGGTGAGTCCTTGCAGTAGGCGCCGTCGCGACAGTGACATGGTCAGTTAGATCCTTGGAGGTAAAGGTGTCGAGCACGATTAAGGTTGTGCCTAAGTCAAATGCTGTTCGCAGAAGACGGCAGCGGCGGAGGCCGGCGGCAGTGTAATGATCAAGGTTCCGTTTGTGCTGGCTAGTCGTTGCTGGCGTTCGGGATGCCAGGCGTGTTCGCCAAGGGTGGCGCCGGCCAGAGTCACGCCCGAGATGGCGGTCAGACTGGGCGCCTCAAGGCGCCAGAGCGTGGCGCGTCCGCGCGCAGGCAGGGCAAGTGTAAGAGGTTGGTGCGCATCTTTGTTGATGATTATCAGGCGCGTGCCCTTGCCTGGGAAGTCGGCGGCGTAGGCGGTGGCGCGCGCTCCGCTTACAGGGAGTTGCACCGAACGCATGTGGCCGCCAACGAGCACGAGCGCCAGCTTCATGCCATAAAAGACGGGCCGCGCGGTGAAACCTTGCTGGAGATTGCCGGCAATCGGAGTGTAGAAGCTGCCCAGAGCAGCTTCGGCTGCAGCCTGTGGGCTGACTGCGAGACCGGGTAGATGGCCGCCAAGAGAATGCTTAATCGCGCTGGCGCTGCCGCCATGAAGATTGACTCCCACACAGCCGAAGCTGGCCAGTTCGAGCATGTAGTCGGCCGACCAAAGGGCCGAGCAGAATGCATTGCTCATTCCCGGTTTGCCCCCGCGGTAGCAGGAGTTGCCCTCGGTCATGCGGTAAGGCAAGTGAGCGGTTCGCGCGGCAGCCATGATGCGAGTCATGTCCCGGCTGACGCGCGGGTCGGGTTGCAGTAAACGAGCAACGGTGACGGTTGGGGAGTTTGGCGGCCCCTCGGCATAGTAGTGACTGGTGCATGCGGCAATGTGACCGGGCAGGTGCTTTGGCGCCTCTTCGGCGAAGCGGACAACCCACGCGGCGCTGGAGCCGGCGTCCGGGCCGCCGAACTGAGCATGGGGTACGCGCTTGAGAATGGCGCGCGCGAAGGTCAGCCATTGGCCGAAATAGCGATCGAAGTTCCAGTCAGGCGCCCGCAGCCGATTGTTTGATTGGCCATAGTAGTCCGGCTCATTGCCGATCTGGAAGTAGAGGAGGCGCGAGCGCAGGGCGTGAGCGGCATAGGCAGCTTCTTCAGCCGTGGCTTCAGGCGTGGCTGTGCCGAGGTTGAGGCCATAGATGGTGCTCCAGCCGCTCTCCCGAAGAAATTCAGAGAGATGATCGACGGCCTCCGGGTGGATGGCGCTATAGGAGTGGGGCATCCAGTTGCTGCTGCTATGTGCGTAGCGCGGCGGCGGTGGCGGCGACTGGCTGGGGCGAGTCTTCCACCAGCAGTAATCGCTGGAGTTTCCTCCGATGCGCAACACGCCTTGATGACTCAGAGCGCGAAAAATGGCGACGAGATTGTGGTCGCTCTTAGAAAAGAAGGCTGGATTTGTGAGCTGGACCTTTTCATAACTCAGCCCCGCATAGTTTGCCGGGATGGGCTGTGCTGCGGGCTTGCTAATGGCAACAGGCAGTGCCCTTTGCTCTCCGAAGAGGCCGGGAGTCAGCGCCACCCCGGCGGCTGCGGTGGCAGTGAAAGTGAGAAATTTCCGGCGTGAAGGGCAGGAAATGGGATCAGGGATTCTGCTCACGAGGGACTACTCATCACAGAACGCGCTCAGCTGTGTATACGTTTGCATCACCAGAGTGTGATACTACTTTGTCCTATGGAGTGTCAACATCACAATCGACACCAGTCGGTGATTTCGGAATGAAAACCCGAGCCAAATTGGAAAATCACAATATGAAGACTGTGGCGCTGCGGGCAGGAGTTTCAAGCGCCACGGTTTCACGCGTGATCAATGCCTCGCCATTGGTGGCGCCGGAAACAGCCGAGCATGTCAGGAAAATCATTGCTGACCTAGG
>CAZWSD010000306.1:0-4680 GCA_964636535.1 uncultured Acidobacterium sp.
TCACTCCGCACGCAACACAATGGGACGCTGGCGCAATGATTGAATGATGCGCAGGCAGGCGGGAGATGCAAACGTTGAGGAAGCTGCCGAAGACGAGTCCGATGAGGAAGACAAAGATGGAAGGTAGATGTGACACAAGGGGAAGTATAGAGGGTTGGGGCGGAAGCCGCTCTTTCGGAAGGGGAATCTGGATTACAGTAAAGTCATATGGGATCGACCGACGAAGCTGGAAAACGCTTTGCCGAGGCCGTGGCGATTATGGCGCGGCTGCGTGGTCCGGGTGGGTGCCCGTGGGACCGCGAGCAGAACTTTGCGACGATCCGGAGGTACACGCTGGAAGAGGTGTACGAGGTATTTGATGCGATCGAACGCGAAGACTGGGACGAGCTGAAAGGCGAACTGGGCGACCTGCTTCTGCAGGTTCTTTTTTATGCGCAGATGGCCGATGAGCCAGGGCGTTTCTCGATTGTGGACGTTCTGGAGACGCTGAACCGGAAGCTGGTGAGGCGACATCCGCATGTGTTTGGGGATGAGGCGGCAGCGGCAGCGGGCAATCGCGCCGAGGGGATGGAAACGGACGGGATCGACTCAGGGCAGGTGCTTCGGAACTGGGAGGAGATCAAGAGATTTGAGAAGGAGGGTGCGTCGACCGGCGGGGAGGGTCTGCTGGAGGCTGTTCCGCGCTCAATGCCAGCGCTGGCAGAAGCTGCGAAGCTGGGGTCCAAGGCGGCGAAGGTGGGATTTGACTGGCCGGAGGTGAGCGGTCTGTTGAGCAAAGTTCGGGAGGAGGCGGGGGAGATCGAGGCCGAGCTGGAGGCAGTGCCGGAGAAGGCGAAAGTCGCAGAAGAGCTTGGAGATCTATTGTTTACGGTGGTAAACCTGGCACGACACCTAAAGGTGGATCCGGAGATGGCGTTGCGGGATGCGAATGCGAAGTTCCGGCGGAGATTCCGTGCGATGGAACGGGCCAGCAACGATCCCCTGGATCGGTTGAGCGCCGAGCAGCTGGAAGAGCTTTGGGTGGCAGCCAAGCGCGGCGGCGAGGCGGAAGAGGTTTATTAGTATGGGCGCGGTGATGGAAATGGGAGCGCAACGGTCGACTCTGCGGAACGGGCGAGAGGTGGTGGTGCGGACCTGCGAGACACTGGAGGAACTGGGAGCGTGCGTCCGGTTGCAGGGCGAGGTCTGGGGCTACGAGGGGAATGACATTATTCCGCGGCGGGCCTTTGTGGTGGCGCGGCACATTGGCGGTCAGGTAATCGGGGCATTTGAGGTGGAGGGCGGCAGGCTGGTGGGGTTTGCGATGGCGCTGCCGGGAGTAAAGGCGCACAAGGCGGGGCGGAGTGGAGTTCCGCAGCCATATTTGCACTCTCATATGTTGGCCGTGGAAGAGGACTGGCGAAATTCGGGGTTGGGGCAGAAGTTGAAGATTCTGCAACGGGAAGAGGCGCTGAGCCGGGGAATTGAGCGAATGGAGTGGACGTTCGATCCGCTAGAGGGGAAGAACGCTTTCCTTAATATCCACAGGCTGGGGGTGGTGGTGCGGCGATATTTGCCGGACTTTTATGGTGTATCCTCATCCCGACTCCAGAATGGACTTCCCACGGATCGCCTGTTGGCGGAGTGGCACCTGAATTCAGTCCGGGTGACCAGCCGGATAGCGGGGGATCCTCAGCCTTTGCCGCCGATCAAGGAGCGCATTATGATTCCCGCCGAGATGAGCGACTGGAAGGCCGCGGGCGAGATTGAGCGGGCGCGGAAGATACAAGAGAACAATCGAAAGCAATTTGACGAGGCGTTCGGGGCAGGGCTCGCGGTAGTGGGCTTTGTGCGCGATGCGCAGGGCAACGGCATTTACGAACTTGCTGAATGGGCAGGATGAGAGAACTCCTATGAGGATCGATTCGATTACGCTTCGAGAGCTGCACATGCCGCTCGTGAAGCCCTTTGTGACGAGCTTTGGCGCAACGACGGAACGGCGGATTCTGCTGGTGGAACTGAAAGCGGAGGGTTATACGGGCTGGGGCGAATGCGTAGCTGGCGAGCATCCGTTTTACTCAGACGAGACGGTGGACACGGCGTGGATGGTGATGACCCAGGAGCTTGTGCCTGAGCTTGCGGCGGCAGATCCGGAACATGGGGGAAAATGCCCGGGAATATTCCGGCAGGTGCGCGGGCACCGGATGGCGAAGGCTGCACTGGAGAACGCGGTGTGGGATGCCGAGGCGCAGATGAAAAAGATTGCGCTGGCGGATTTGCTGGGCGGCGTGCGGGAGACGATTCCCTGCGGGGTCTCGATCGGGATACAGCCGACGCTGGAAGAGCAGTTGGCCGAGGTGGAGAAGGAACTGGCGGCCGGCTACCGGCGCATCAAGCTGAAGTGCAAGCCTGGGTGGGATGTGAAGGTGTTCGAGGCGGTGCGAAAGAGGTGGCCGGATATTCTGCTGAGTTGCGATGCGAACTCGGCCTATCGGCTGAAGGATGCGGACCACATTGCATCGTTCGACCAGTTTGAGCTGCTGATGATTGAGCAGCCGCTTTGGGCGGACGATTTCTATTTTCACTCGATGCTGCAGAAGCGGCTGGAGACTCCGATATGCCTGGACGAGTCGATCCGGAACCGGCGGGACGCGCTGGCGGCGATCGATATGGAGTCGTGCCAGATCATCAACATCAAGAATGGGCGCGTGGGTGGCTTCAGCGAGGCGATTGCGGTGCATAACGTGGCGCAGGAGCGGGGGATTCCGGTGTGGTGCGGGGGAATGCTGGAGACGGGCATTGGGCGGTCGCACAATATTGCGTTGTCGTCGCTGCCGAACTTCACGCTGCCGGGCGATGTGTCTGCCTCGAAGCGGTACTGGAAGGAAGACATTATTGAGCCGGCGGTGGAAGTGAGCGCCGAGGGCGAGATTGTGGTTCCGCAGACGGCAGGGCGCGGGTACGAGGTGCGCGAAGACCTGGTGGAGCGGCTGACGGTGCGGAAGGAAGAGATTCGGGCGCTGGCGCTGGCTTAATCGGCTTCCAGATGTGAGTCGGTTCCGCCTCATTCAGGCCGGTTGCCGGCTTGCATGGGCCAGGTTGCGGTGAACGGCAGGCATCTTAATCTGAAGAGAAAATAGTTCAAAAATGGAGTAAGCTGAGATCAGAGGTGCGACATGGCGGCAACAGCGCCGGTTCCTCAGATCGCGGGTTACTCCTTTGACGTTGCGGCGAATCTGGCCGATGCGGCGACGCGGAAACGCTTGTCGCCGGTGGCCATCCGGGCGTTCTTCCAGATGATGAAGGCGTGGGGCATCAAGGACCAGGATGCACGGGAGTTGCTGGGTGGAATTTCGGCGGCGTCGTTTTATGCACTGAAGAAGGATGCGGAGAAGCGGGTGTTGCACCGGACTCTGGATCAGGATCGGCTGACGCGGATTTCGTACCTGGTGGGGATATTCAAGGCGCTGAATATTCTCTACAGTCGGAAGCTGGCGGATGCCTGGGTGATGCTGCCGAATAAGAACGCGATGTTTGGTGGTGGAAGTCCGCTGGGGTACGTGGTGCGGCTGGGGATTCCGGGAATGAGCCAGGTGCGTCGGTTGCTGGATTCGTACCGTGGTGGAATGTGAGGCCGCCGGCGCGGGATTTCAAATTTGCCGATACGCACCGGCTGATTCCATCGAAGTGGAGCGACGAGGGGACGGTGCTGGCGCGCGCAGCGGGCAGGGGTGAAGACCTGGAGCTGCTGGTGGAACTGGATGGGGCAACGAACGAGCGCCTGCTGGGAGAACAGGGGATGGCGCATGGCGTGAGCGCTTATGAGCTGCTCTATGACGTGTCGTATGCGCGGATTGTGAATGCGGCGTTTTTGCATCCGGCACCGTACGGAGGGCGGTTCAGCAGCGGCGAGCGGGGCGCGTGGTATGCAGGCGTGGAGCGGACAACGGCGATCGCCGAAGTTGCGGCAAATAAGTTGCGACAACTGGAGGATGTGGATTGGCCGGAGGAGGAAGTCGCGACTTATGACGACTATCTGGCAGATTTTGAGGCCGAGTTTCATGATCTGACGGCTCGGGGTAAGTACAAGGAGTATCTTGGGGCGGAGCCTGTGCCGGAATGCTACGCGGCTTCGCAGGCCCTGGCGTGGGGGTTGCTGGGCGAGGGGTCCAATGGGGTGGTGTATCCGAGCGTGCGGGCGCGGGGCGGGAAATGCGTGGCGTGTTTCCGTCCGGCACTCGTATATCATGTGCGTCGGGGTGCGCGGATGGAGCTCCGGTTGACGGCGGGACAGGAGTTCACGGCGGCGGATGTGGTGGAAGTACCGAGGTAGTTCTGCGAGGAGTGAAAAAATGGGCACCCGAATGAAAGCGGGTGCCCGGGAGGCATTACGTCGAGGAAATTGCGCCGGCTAAGTGCTGGCGATGCAGGATGCGACCAGTACCCATTTGCCAGAAGCATCCTTAAACAGAAGGCCATGGACGCGGACGGTGGAACCGGACGGAATGGCAGTCTGATATTGAAGATTGGTACCGGTCTGCTGATAGACCTTGATCGTGCTTTGACTGGTCAGCACTGCGAATGCAGATGCTGGGTCAAGGGTGAGCGTGAAGGTGGTTGCCGTGCCGGGAGCGAGGTCTTTGTCCGTGGTGCCGCGGAAGCCCTGCTCCTGGAGGGAAATGCTGGACGCGGTGATGGTTC
>CAZWSD010000307.1:0-4668 GCA_964636535.1 uncultured Acidobacterium sp.
AACTTGACCACTTTGTCTTCAATCGAGGGGCAATAGCGTGGGCCGATGGCCTCGATCTGGCCGGAATACATGGGCGAGCGGTGCACGTTCTCGCGAATCAGCCGCAACGTTTCCGGCGTGGTGTAAGCGATGTGGCAGGAGATCTGCCGCATTGGCAAAGTTTTGGTCCGGAAACTGAAGGGTGTTGGGTCGGCGTCTCCGGGCTGCTCTTCAAACTGCGACCAGGCGATGGTGCGTCCGTCAAGGCGCGGCGGGGTGCCAGTCTTGAGGCGGCAGCCGCGCAGGCCAAGGCGCTTGAGAGATTCCCCGAGGAGGACCGCAGGCGGCTCGCCAGAGCGGCCGGCGGGGATCCGCTCCTCGCCGCAGTGGATGAGCCCGTTCAGGAACGTGCCGGTGGTGATGACGGTGGCTCCTGCTTCAATCACGCGCCCATCGCGGAGCCGGATGCCGATGACGCGGGATTCTTCGATGACAACGTCAACGACTTCGGCCTGCTTGATGAAGAGATTCGGCTGCGACTCCAGCACTTCGCGCATCTTGAGGCGGTACTGCTGCTTGTCGCATTGAGCGCGGGGCGACCAGACAGCCGGGCCGCGCGAGGTATTCAGCAGGCGGAACTGGATGCCGACAGCGTCCGCAACCTCGCCCATGATGCCGCCCAGAGCGTCGACCTCGCGGACAAGATGCCCTTTCGCAATGCCGCCAATGGCTGGGTTGCAGGACATCTGGGCGATGAGGTCGAGATTGAGGGTAAAGAGTGCCGTACGCAGTCCCATGCGAGCGGCGGCGGTTGCGGCCTCGCATCCGGCGTGGCCCGCTCCTACGACCACCACGTCATATTGTTCGGTGAACGGCATTCGTCACTTATTTTATCGGGATTGTTTCGTTTTTCCTGTATGGAGGCCACATATCGCTCCAGATGGAGCGGCGGCCCCTGATAATCTGAGATTTACGCCTATGAGTACATTGAAAGCGGTGCGGGGGACGCGCGATCTGCTGCCCCCGGAGACGGAACTATGGAACCGCGTCGAAGAGACGGCGCGACGCGTCTTTGCGCGCTATAACTTCGGCGAGATTCGCACGCCGATTTTTGAAGACACCGCGCTGTTTGCTCGCGGTGTGGGCGAGGAGACGGATATTGTCTCCAAAGAGATGTACACGTGGGAGGACCGCGCGCGGGCGCAGTCGGAAAAGGCGCAATCGCTGACCCTTCGGCCTGAGAGCACGGCCGGCGTGGTGCGGGCTTACATCGAGCACAAGTTAGGCGATAGGGGCCTGTTGCAGAAGCTTTTCTACATTGGGCCGCAATTCCGTCGGGAGCGTCCGCAGAAGGGCCGCTACCGGCAATTCTGGCAGATTGGCGCCGAGGTGATTGGCCCCCCCAGCGCCGGATCGGAATCGCCGCTGCGGGATGCCGAAGTGCTGGAGATGCTGGCCAGTTTCTTGAATGAGCTTGGCATAAGAGACTGGAAGCTGACGCTGAACTCGGTTGGCTCGGCCAGCGACCGGCCGCGCTACATTGCGGCGCTGCGCGAGGCCCTCAAGGACAAGGCTCCGAAGATGTGCGTCGACTGCCAGCGCCGGGCAGAGACGAATCCGCTGCGCGTGCTGGACTGCAAGGTGCCGGAAGACCAGCCCATCATCGAGACGCTGCCCAAGGTTGCCGAGTACCTGGACGATGATTCGAAGGCGCACTTTGGAGCCGTATGTGCGGCTCTGGCCGCCTGCGGGGTGCCTTATCAGGTGAATCCCAGGCTGGTGCGCGGATTGGACTACTACACACGGACGACGTTCGAGTTCAGCCATGGCGGCCTTGGCGCGCAGAACGCATTGCTGGGCGGTGGACGGTATGACGGATTGAGCGAGGCTATCGGCGGGCCAAAGGCTCCCGGGATTGGGTTTGCGATCGGTGAAGACCGGTTAATTCTTACGCTACAAGCACAAAGGGAAACGGTCCTTGAGACAATTTACGCAGATTCCCTCAGCGATGCGTACATTGCGCCGCTAGGCGTTGAGCAGAACTCCGAAGCACTGAAGCTGGCCTGCGAGCTTCGCTCTTCTGGCCTGCGCATTGAACTCGGCGACGGCGGCTTCCGACTGAAGAAGTCGTTTGAAATTGGAAATAAGCTGGCGCGGACGATTGTTCTGTTCGGGGAAGATGAGCAGAAGTCCGGTATTCTGACCGTGAAGGATTTTGCCACCGGGGAGCAGGCGAAGGTGGCGAGAGGCGAATTGATCCACCATCTCAAGGGCTAGGATTTTCAGGCTGGTTTTCCACCAGCGCTTTTGAAATCACGGGCCATATCTGGTTATAGAAGGAAGAACTCCATTGCTGGACTTTTTAGGCACCAAACAACGCACGCATACTTGTGGGGAATTGCGTCCGACGCACGCGGGGCAAACCGTGACGATCATGGGCTGGGTGAATCGCCGTCGCGATCACGGCAACCTGATTTTTCTTGACCTTCGTGACCGGTACGGAATCACCCAGGTGGTGCTCGACAAAGACCTGAGCGCGGAAGGGCACTCCAAGGCGGAGCAGGCCCGGTCGGAATATGTCATCTGTGCGACGGGCACGGTGCGCGAGCGCGACAAGGATGCCCTGAATCCAAAGATGGTGACGGGCGAAATTGAGATTGCGGCCAGCGAACTGCTGATTCTTAACGACGCCAAGGTACCGCCGTTTTCGCCTGCGGAGGAGGCCATTGGGAACGAGGAAGTTCGTCTGAAGTACCGCTATATCGATCTTCGTCGTCCGGAGATGCAGCACAACTTCGAGATTCGCCACAAGGTGGCGCTGGCGGTGCGTGAATACCTGTCCAGCCAGGGATTTCTTGAGATTGAGACGCCTTTCATGACGCGTTCGACGCCGGAAGGCGCGCGCGATTACCTGGTGCCGAGCCGCGTACATCCCGGCGAGTTCTACGCACTGCCACAGTCTCCGCAGCTTTTTAAGCAGATTCTGATGATTTCCGGCATGGATCGTTATTTTCAGATTGCCCGATGCTTCCGCGATGAGGATCTACGTGCTGACCGGCAGCCTGAGTTTACGCAGATCGACCTGGAGATGACTTTTCCCCAGCAGGAGTCGGTATTTCAGGTAGTGGAAGGCTTTCTGAAAGCGGCCTTCACGGTCACCGGGGAGAAGATCAACACGCCCTTTCCACGCATGACCTATGACGAGGCGATTCGTCAGTACGGCATCGACAAGCCGGATCTTCGTTTGCCTCCTTTGACCGACGTCCGCGAAGCGTTCACTGCGGAAGACCTGTCGTCGCTTAAGATTGAAGCCGGTCTTCCCGTGATCGCCATTGTCATACCGGGCCAGGTGGAGATGAGCAACACCCAGCGCAAAGCCTTCATTCAGGAGATCGACCATGCCGTCGGTCCTGATATGGCTTTCCTCGATGTGCGACGCCTTGAAAAGAGCGCGCAGTTTGCGCAGCTTGCCGAGCGTATTGATGCTGTGGCTGCGAAGAACTGCGGACTGAGCCGTATTGAGCCGGAAAGCCGGCTTATTGTATTGTCCCCGCGCCTCGGGACGACCGCGCCGCCGATGGACCATCTGTGGCTGTATAAAAAGGCCGGCCAACTTCGCCTGGATCTTGCCAAGCGGTTTCAGGGCGAGCACAAGGCTTTCGAGAAGAAAGGTACGGCGGACGATTACAGATTTCTCTGGGTTACCGATTTCCCATTCTTCGAATGGGACGAGGCGACCCGGAGTTGGACCTTTGCGCACCATCCGTTTACTTCACCGCATGAAGACGACCTGAAGGCGGGGCGCATGGAGAGTGATCAGGAATCTGTTCGCGCGCTGGCCTATGACATAGTGCTGAACGGAACTGAATTAGGTTCGGGTTCGATTCGTATTCATCGCCAGGATGTGCAGCAGCAGATCTTCCGTGCGCTGGGGATGTCCGACGAGGAAGCCAAGGAGCGTTTTGGCTTTTTCCTGGAAGCGCTGCAATACGGAACGCCTCCGCACGGCGGCATAGCCTTAGGACTGGATCGACTGGTGATGATTCTGGCCGGGGCGGGCAGTTTGCGTGAGGTGATTGCTTTTCCAAAGACAGCAAAGGCTATCGATCTGATGGTTGATGCGCCTACTCCTGTGAGCGACGCACAATTGAGAGAATTGCACATACGCCCGACGAGGCAATAGCGATTGCGTCAGATCAGAAAAAATGAGGGGCCGCCTGCATGGCAGACGGCCTTTTCACTTTGATGGGCTTTATTTGATTTTGCGGAATCCAAATTTGTAGACAAGGCCAAGAGAGCCGGCAAATTCGTCCTGATGCGTCTTGCCGTAGAAGGTTGGCTGCCAGTCTGTGTAGACGCGTAGCGCCCAATGCGGCTTGACGTTGTAGTCGGAGAAAGCGCCAATGGCCATGGCGACGGCCGCCTGCGTGTTGAAGAGTCCGAGATCGATGGGCTGAACGTATGACGGGTAGCCTTTGTCGAAAATACCGTAGGCGGCACCCACGTCCATGTGCATGCCAAAGTCATATTTTGGAGTGCGAAGGAAGCGCGCGGCGGCGCCCAGCATGTAAAAGTGCTGAGAGGCCGAGTAGTTCTTGATCCCGTAGGGGTTAAGAGGTGGGATGATGGTACCGAAAACATGGCGGGTGGTGAACTCGAGTCCGAAGTTGGGTTTTATCCAGTCGGTAA
>CAZWSD010000308.1:0-4660 GCA_964636535.1 uncultured Acidobacterium sp.
ACGATCTCCTGGGTGTCGTTGATGCCGTCCACCACCAGGCCGAACTGACGGTCTTCGGCCTGCAGCACCACCATGCTGACCGCCTCGGAACGCCCCGGCGATTTCAGCCCCAGCACCTGGTTCAGATAGGCAATCGGCAGCAGGCTGCCGCGCCGCCGGTACACCGGCGTCCCATGGACGTGCTCGATGTGCTTCTCCGAGGAATCTCCCTCCAGGCGGATCAACTCCAGCAGGCTGACCTGCGGAATCACGAACCGCTCTCCTCCGCTGTTGATCACCAGGCCCGGAATAATCGCCAGCGTAAGGGGAATCTTCAACTTGACCGTCGTGCCCTCTCCCAGCCGGCTGAAGACGTCGACCGTGCCTCCGATCTTTTCGATATTCGACCGCACCACATCCATGCCCACGCCGCGGCCAGAGACTTTCGTGATGGCCTCGGCCGTCGAGAACCCTGGCTGAAAGATCAGATTCAGCGCCTCCCGGTCGCCCAGCTTCCGGGCCTGTTCCGGCCGCAGCAACCCCTTCTCGATGGCCTTCTGCTTCACCCGCTCCACGTCCACGCCCGCGCCGTCATCGCCGATCTCGATGTTGACCTGTCCGCCCTCGTGATAGGCGCGAAGCGTCAGCTTGCCCTCCGGGGGCTTCCCCGCGCGCTGGCGCACCTCGGCCGGCTCGATCCCGTGGTCGCACGAGTTGCGGACCAGGTGCACCAGCGGGTCCTTCACCGCCTCGATAATCGTCCGGTCCAGTTCCGTCTCGGCCCCGTCCATCTCCAGCCGGATCTGCTTTCCCAGCGACACGGCCATATCCCGCACCACGCGCGGAAGTTTGCTCCATACCATCCCGATCGGCTGCATCCGCGTCTTCATCACGCCTTCCTGCAACTCCGTCGTGATCAGGTTCAGCCGCTGCGACGTCGTGTTCAGCGCCGCATCCTCCCGCTCCGTGTTGAACTGGAGAATCTGATTCCGGGTCAGCACCAGTTCTCCGACCAGATCCATCAGTTTGTCCAGAAGCCCCACTCCCACCCGGATGTTGGCATCGGCGAGCGCCGAGGACCGGGCGCCGTCCTGCTCGGACTTGGCGCAGTCGGCGTGTTCGGCCGCACCGCTTTCCTCGCCCGCCTCCGGGGCCGGCCCCGACGCCGTGCCCGCCGCCCCCTGCGCCGCCGCCCGCAGACGTTCGGTCAGATTCTCAAATCCATCCGGACCTTCATTCCCCGTCGCTTCAATCGACGCCAGCACCTTGCGCGTCGCGTCCACCGTCTCCAGGATCAGCGACACCAGCGCCGGATTGAGCTCCCGTTGACCATCACGCAACTGGCTCAGAAGGTTCTCGGCCTGATGGGTGATCTTCTCCAGGGTCGCGAATGCAAAAAATCCACACGTGCCCTTGATGGTGTGGATGGTACGGAAAACACTCGCCAGAAGCGCCGCGTCTTGCGGGCGAGACTCCAGTTGAACCAGCTCCTGGTCGAGGCGAGAAAGGTTCTCATGGCTCTCGACTAAGAATTCACGAACCACATCCTGATCTTCCTGCATGCCCTATCTCTCCACACACCCATTCCGGTTTCCAGGCTCTCTTCCAGCCCGCTTCCTGCATGCGCCAATCGCTTCCCGCCCATCGTCCACGCCGCACCTCTTCCTTCGCGACTCTCCCCTGTCACGCGCTCATGGCACCTTCATCGGCTGGGAGGGATATTGACATTACAGGGGGGGCCGCGGCGGTCGGCATCCTCGGATGCGCCCCGGCCCAATTTGGGCGGTCACTCCCACCCTCGATTCCCGAACTCCGCCCACCCCTTCCCGATTCCCCTCCGGTACGGAATCAAGCCTTTGGAAAAGCACCGGCACAGTTGTTCCCAGGATCAAAATCAGCGGCTCTCAATATAAAGGAGAAGGCCCCGGCCTCCGGGGTCGGCCTCTCGACGCCCCGGCTGTCATCGCGCGCCTCAGCCAACCGGCGGCGAATCGCGCCGCCTCAGTGCCCTTGGCTCATGCTCAAATCGTCCACCTCGCGCACCCGGGCCGGCGCCGCCATCCACACCTCCTGCATCTGGTAAGTCGCCACCGACGCAGGCTGCAACCGCTTCGGCAAAAACTCATCCGCCGACCCCGCCATCGCCAGCGAACAGCCCAGGTCTCCCCCCATTCCTCCCTGCAAATAGAAGCGCGCCGCTTTCACCGGCAATCCATCTGCCCGCTCCAAGCCGCGCGCTTCAATTCATACTGCCTTCGCGCCCGCGTATCCCATCGCAACGGAAGACGCGGGCGATTCACAACCGCGCCTTAGAATTCCAGGCGCGCCGCAAGTTGAATGTCCCGGGAACTGTTCGCCTGATTGCTCACTTCCCCAAAGTTGCTGTCTCCAGCCGTGGTCTTGATACCGCCAAAAACCACGTTGTTAAACAGGTTGAACACGTCCGCCTGCAACAGCAGTCGCGTCGGACCATACACGTGGAAATGACGCCGAAGGCTGATGTCCACGTCCTTGTACGCAGGCCCAGTCAGATTGAGCGGAGCCGTGCGCGGTGCGGTCCCGATCGTATACGCGGCCGGTATCGTGAACGCGCTCGCATTGATGAAGGGTACTTTCACGTTGCTCGACGTTACCCCGTTACCCCAGCCGCCGTTGATCCGGGCCGACCCGCTGAAGCCGGAAGCAATATTCGGCATGCAAGTGCCCTGACCGGGATCGATGCAATTCGTCGCCGTGATGGCCAGCGGCGATCCCGCGTTGTAAGTCACAATCCCAGAGATAGCCCAGTCCTTCGTAACTGCCCGCGATACTGGATTGCTCCCGGTGAAGCTTCCCCGGCGCCCAAACGGCATGTCGTAAACAAACGTCACATTCAGGTTCTGCGGAATGTTCACAACACTCACCGAGCGTTCCACCCGGCTGTTCAGGTAGCCGCTCCGGAATGTTCCATCATCGTCAATGGATTTGCTCCAGGTGTAGTTCACCGTAAACGTCAGTCCGCGGGTCGGCCGTTGCTTCAGCACCAGTTCCAGCGCATTGAATCTCGAATTGCCAACATCGCCAAACTCGTCGCTCACTCCCGGATACTGCGGGAAGGGCCTGAGCATCTGCTCAATCGTTCCGCTGAAGGTTGAGTACGGCAACGAAATGCCCGGCATGATTGCGCTCGCCGCGGCTATGTTTGACGGCGTCGCCGGATCAGACAAAATCGAACCCAGCTTCAGATACATCGGGTTCATCTCATTCGACCAGTAGCCGCGCGCGTCATGGTTCTGCACCGGCTCAAAGTGACCCTCGCTGCCGACATACGTCACGTCGACCGTCATATTCCGGGTCAGCTTCCTCTGTATCCCGGCATTCCAGTTCTCGTATTCAGGAGCACGTCCCGAGAGGTACGGATCAAGATACGTCATCGAAGCAGATGGCGTCGTCACACTCGTCGAAAATCCCGTGCCGTATCCCGCGTTGAAGAACGGCGCCGGTGCATACGCCGGGAAACTCGTGTTCGCAATCCCAGCGGTCTGATAATACGAACTGTTGTTCAGGTAGAATGCCGGCGCGCCGCTCGTCGTGCTCACCGCATTCGGACTCGCCGTGTAGCCCAGAGTGGGAGGGCCAAGCACCGAGCCCCCAACTCCTCCATCGTGCGTGTACATGATGCCCCACGCCGCGTGAAACACTGTGCTGTTGTTCACCGAATATGCCAGACCGATCCGCGGCCCAAAGTTCTGCCAGTACGTGTGAATCGGCGTCGCGCACTGGCAACTGTCCGGTCCGCTGCCTGCAAATTCCAGAATCCCGGGACTGCCCGTAATCGGGTTCGTAATCGTCGGATTGAAGAATGACATCGCATGATTCGCCTCGCGCATGCCGGGAAACAGATCGTAGCGAAGTCCAAGGTTCAGCATCAGACGATTCGTCGCGCGATAGTCATCCTGCGCCCACACCGAGAACGGCCGGTAACGAAGCCCCGTTACGTTATGGGAATACTGGCTGAACCCCGCGCTCTCCACCGCGCCCACAAGATAGCTCGCATACGAGTAGCCCGTCGAAGGATCGATCGCCGTCTGCCCCGTCTTGAACTGGCCCGTCTGCGCATTGCTGTAATTCAAATTCAACGGAGTTGACGCTCCGGCCGCATTCAGATAGTTCGACTCCAGCCACTGCTTCTGGAAACCAAAGTCAAATGAATGGCGCCCATGCGTCCACTGCAGGTTGTCCATAAGCGTGAACGTGTTGAACACGCTCTCATACTGTCCGTCAATGCCCCATTGCGAGGGCGCGTCGGTCCCGCTGTACTTCACCTGCGGAAATGAATCCGCCGCCTGCCCGGCTGGCAACCCGCCAATACCGGCGGAAACTGACGACCAGTTCTTATTCCCATACTGCGGATTCCCGTCAATATCAAAGTACCGCCCATACGCGTATTTGAACTGGTTTACAACCGTCGGCGTAATCACATACGTGTGCTCAAATACAATCGCCTTCGTCTCCGGTATGTAATATTTCGCCTTCCCATAAGGCAGCGGCAGCGACGTACTCGTTATCCCCACCGTCGATTGACGCCCCGCCGCCACAATCAAGGAAATCCGCTGCTTCGGCGTCAAATCAGCATCCAGCCGCTCCGTCGTCGACCAGTTCGAGAGCGCCGTCGTATTCCCTCCAAGATAGTTGCTCTTCA
>CAZWSD010000309.1:0-4638 GCA_964636535.1 uncultured Acidobacterium sp.
GTACTTCAACCACTTCTCCAGCTTCGACGAAATCCTCAACAACGTCGAAGCCGTCGCCAGCGAACAGATCATGCACATGGCACAGACCCTCCTCCGCCCCGAACTCGTTGCCGTCACCCTCCTCGGCCGCCTCGAAGGCATCAAGCTCTCCCGCGACCGCCTCCTCTGCTGAGGCTTAGCTGCAATCTTCAAAACTTCGCATCCCGATCTGCCCTGAGCCATGCCGAAGGGGAACTGCGGTTTGTAAAATAGCAAAATACTCCCCCATTTACCCCAATAGAAAACCAACATGGCTGACGGCAAAGAAGAAAGAGAACAGCGAGAAAAACAACGCGAGCAAGAGCGCTACAGGGACCAGTCCGACCGCATCGACCGTTCTTACGAGTACGACAAAAAGCCCGAACGCAACGACTCCTAGCCCTTCCGCACCACCCACGTCGTCATAGCCCGCATCCCCTGCACCACGGTAGTCTTCAGCGGATCGGCCAGTTCCCCCAGCCGCGCCGTCCAGTCCATCAACATCGCCTCGTCCACCAGGAACCGCTCCGAACCATCCGGCAGCAAATACCGCCGCCCGCCCAGCGCCTTCACCCGGCCCTCCATCCCGATCGCCGAAGCCAAGCGCGCAAAAAACAGCCCGCCCGGCCGCAGCACCCGCCAAATCCCCGTCAGCATCGCTTCAAAATGCGCCTCGTCGCGGGCAAAGTGCAGCACCGCGCTCGCCAGCGCCACATCCACGCTCGCCGCCCCAAACGACATCCCCTCCAAGGGCTCCACCCGAAAATTTCCCCCCGGCAACTCCGGCAGCGATTCCGGACGCAATCGCCCCGCCATCTCCCGTACATGCGCCACGGCCCCCGCATCCGCATCCGCCGCAAACACCTCATACCCTTCCCGCAGCAGATACACCAGGTTCCGCCCACCCCCGCATCCCGCATCCAGAACCCGCATCCCCGGTGCAATCCGCCCCTTCAGCAACTGGTCAAAAAGGTAGATATCAATCTGCCCAAATTCTTCCTGCAACGTCAGCTTCGCCATCTCTTGACCCTATCACCGCGCCCCGGGGTGGCCCACCCAAACTCCGATTGGGTAGGGACCGGAACCAGTCCAACCTCCAAAATATTGTCATCCCGACCAGAGAGCCGATGGCGCGTAGCGGAAGAACCTGCACTCTGAATGCCGGGCGCCCATGGCCGCGAACGGGACGTGCGAATCGGACAGAGGCCGACCACTCCATCGCAATCGGAAGATTGCCGGTAATTACGGCTCAAACTGCTATTCTGGAAGTAGGAACCAACATAAAAAGGCGGCCAAAGGCCGCCTTTTTCACCTCTCAACGGGAGCCCACCAATTCCCCACAACTAAACACTGATTCTAAAAGAGTTACAAGCCTAATCCTCTCGTAAGTATACCCAAATCAACAACTTACAGGACGTTAACTGAAGCACTTTTTCGCACCCAAAACCGCTCCGAAACCCCCAGAGCACCACCGGAAACCGGCAACCGCCACCATAAGCCCCGGTCGATCCTTTAAAACCAACAACATACCCACAAAAACACCCGGGGGTATGGATCAATAAAGAGTACTAGACATAATAAAATCAACAACTTAACCACAAAAAAGAGGCCGGTCTCCCCAGCTTTGTAAAAGCAAAACGGCCAGCGGCAACCGCCACTGACCGTCCCATGCTGACTCACTTCAAGGTTGGCGCCGAAGCCGCCATTGCCCGCGACGCCGGCACTACTTCGCCAGCCGCTCCGTCAGCGAGTGGTGAAACGCCAGTTCGATCAGCGTCCGCTGTTCCATCTCGTGCGCCTTCGCCGAGCCTGTCGCCGGAGTCGCCGACGCCGACCGCTTCACGCTCAGCACCTGCCGCCCCCGTGCTAGCCGCCTCAGCTTCGGCATCACAAACGAGTGCGCGCCCATGTTTTCCGGCTCTTCCTGTACCCACACCAGCTCGTGTGCGTTCGGGTGAGCCTCAATCGCAGCCGCCAGCTCCGCCTCCGGCCAAGGATACATCTGGTCCAGAAATAGGATGCCCGTCTTCTCGTCCTTGCGCTTCTTCCGCTCCATGCGCAGCTCGTGCCCAATCTTGCCCGTGCACAGCAGCAGCCGCTCCGCGCCCGTCACCTCGGCCTCGGGAACCACCGGCAGGAACCGCTCCCGGGTAAAATCCTCCACGCGCGATACCGCATCCGGATGCCGCAGCATGCTCTTCGGCGTGAATACCACCAGCGGCTTCTTCCACTTCCGCAGCGCCTGCCGCCGCAGCAGGTGGAAGTACTGCGCCGCATTCGACGGCTGGCACACCTGCATGTTGTCCCGCGCCGTCAGTTGCAGGTACCGCTCCACGCGCGCGCTCGAGTGTTCCGGCCCCTGGCCCTCGTACCCGTGCGGCAGCAGCAGAACCATCCCGCTCAGCAGCCCCCACTTGTCTTCGGCCGAGCTCAAAAACTGATCGATGATGATCTGCGCCCCGTTGGCAAAATCGCCAAACTGCGCCTCCCACAGCACCAGCGACTCGGGATAATCCCGGCTATACCCATACTCAAAACCCAACACCCCGGCCTCGGACAGCGTCGAGTTGTAAACGTCATACGGAGCCTGCCCCTCCGCCACATGATTGAGCGGAAACCACAGGCTCTCGTCTTCAATATCCACCAGCACGCTATGCCGATGGTTGAACGTCCCGCGCTGGCTGTCCTGCCCCGTCAGTCGCACCGGCGTTCCCGCCGCCAGCACCGACCCAAACGCCAGCGCCTCGGCCATCCCATAATCGAACGGCCGCTTGCCCTCCGTCATCTCCCGCCGCTGCTCCAGCAGCTTCTCAATCTTCGTGTGAATGTGGAACCCGTCCGGATAGCTCGTCAGCCCCAGGCCCAGACGCTCAATCTCCTCGCGGCTCAGCCCGGTCTCAACCTCATACTCGGCGCGATATGGGCCGCCCTTATACGGGTCCCAGTACGGCGGCAGCGTCGCCACCACCGGCTTCTTCTCCACCTTGGTCGCCGCCCGCTGCGCCTCGCCAAACTCCTGCTGCAGCTCCTTCACCCGCTCCGTCACATCCACGCCAATCCGCTCCGCGTAAATCTCATACAGCGGCGGATGCTCCTTGATCCGCGCATAGCGCAGCGGCTGCGTAATCGTCGGGTCGTCCACCTCGCTGTGCCCATGCCGCCGGTACCCAATCAGGTCAATCACCACATCGGAATTGAACTTGTACCGGTACTCCGCGGCCAGCACCGCAATCCGCACCACCGCATCCGGATCCTCCGCATTCACATGGAACACCGGTATCGGCAGCCGCTTCGCAATATCGGAAGCAAACCGCGACGAATTCGACTCCTCCGGCTCCGCCGTAAACCCGATCAGGTTATTCACAATAATGTGGATCGATCCGCCCACGCTGAAGCCATGCACATTCGCAAGGTTCAGCGTCTCCGCCCAGATGCCCTGTCCCGCAAACGCCGCGTCCCCGTGGATCGTCACCAGCAGCACGCCATCTACGCCATCCCCGCCTTCCAGCCGTTCGATCCTCAACTGCTTCGCCTTCGTACGGCCCATCGCAATCGGGTCTATCGCCTCCAGGTGGCTCGGATTCGACGCCAGATGCAGCGCCAGCACCTTCCCATTCCGCGCCCCAAACTCCGACGTCGCGCCCACGTGATACTTCACGTCACCGCCGCCCAGAATGCTCCGCGGATCTACATCCTCAAACTTGGCAAAAATGTCCACCGCCGGCTTCCGGAACGTATTCGTCATCACGTTCAGCCGCCCGCGATGGCTCATCCCCATCACGCACTTCTGCGCCCCCAGTTCCGCCGAGCGATGCAGCAACTCATTCAGAAACGGTATCAGCGCCGTCACGCCTTCCAGCGAAAACCGCTTCGTCCCTAGGTATCTCGACTGGATCACCTGCTCGAAAATATCTGCCCGCGTCAGGTCTTCCAGCACCTGTGAACGCGCTTCCTTTGAGAGTGCCGGCGTCGGATCGGCC
Organism: uncultured Acidobacterium sp.; assembly: GCA_964636535.1. GTDB lineage: Bacteria > Acidobacteriota > Terriglobia > Terriglobales > Acidobacteriaceae > Acidobacterium. Next base: position 3,999 of record CAZWSD010000309.1, read on the forward strand.
TCCAGCCGCTCCTCAATCCACCGGCGTCGCTCCGCCGAAGGAATATGCATGAACTCCGCGCCCACTGTCCCGCAGTAGCAACGGCGCGCATCCTCTGCGTCCGTCCCCGCCGCGGCCCACGCTTCTATCGGTTCGGCCGTAAGATACTGCCCCAGCGGATCAAGCTGGGCTTCCAGATACCCCCAGCGGCGGTAGTGGTCAAAGACTCGTTCACGTTGAAAGTCAGCGGCGGCGTCCGTCGGATTCAATTCCAGTTTGGTAGCACTCATATGGGATTAGGTGCTGGCATCGCAAAAATAGACGATCGGCGCGATGCGCAACTCCTTAGTTTACTCCGCGCGGCCATTTCGCACAGGCCGCGCGGTCCGTCTTGCATCCCTCCCTCATCTGAGCAATTGCAGATGCCGGAAAACTACCGAGTCACCTTCAACATCACCACGCCGTGCCCTGGGATCTCCACTCTATATTTCCCATTCGTCGCCTTCACATCCTCGTGCTTCCACAGGTCACGCATCTGCGCATCCGCTGGAAACCCAATCATCGACAGTTTGAACGTCATCACATGCGGGTTATAACTCGTGTTGAATAGCCCCACCGCCTTGGCTCCGCCCTCCAGCGGCTTCACCCACACCTGCAGCGG
>CAZWSD010000310.1:0-4607 GCA_964636535.1 uncultured Acidobacterium sp.
TCCGGCGAATCCACGTTCGCATTCACCACCGCGGGATTCTGGCTGTCCGTCGCATTCACCATGATTCCGCGAAGCCCGAAATAGAAGCCCCCCAGGTGAAACCGCCACTCCAGCCCCGGATTGAACGACAGAACATTCGGAAACCGATGCGAACCCACCTGCCCCACCACCTCATTGTTCGCATCCACTGACGTAATCGGAAATCCCGTCTGCCACTGCAGCGAATACACAAAATCCCACCGCTTCCGGAACCACGGCACGTCAAACGGCATCCATCCCCAGCTCACCACCCGGTTCGGCGTGTCCCACGGCAGCGGCCCGCTCCGCTGCGGCCCCAGCAGTGAAACCGTCGGCGAATACTCGATCGCGGCGTTCGTATGCGCGTACGAGTGCGTGTAGGCGGCAAACAACGTGTACCCCCGCCCAAACCTCTTGCGCACCGAAATCTGCGCGTCGTAGTCATGATCCTTCCGCCCGTTCGTCAGCACGTAGTTGCCATACAGCGCGTCCGGCCCATTCTGGTTCACATAGGTGAAGATGTTGCCCGTCTCCTTGCCCAGGAAGCCCACCTTCGCCAGGATCCTCCCGGGAAGCTCCCGCGCCACGCTCACGCTCCAGTTCAACGCCCGCGCTTCCTTCAGTGACCCCTCGTGATACGTGAACGTCGTCTCCTCCGGCGGACCCGCCGGCGTCACCCCGTTCGATTCGTAATACTGATCGTTACGAATTCCCGCCAGCGCCTCTTCCAGGTACGCCAGTTGCGTGTGCTCGTAGTAGATCCCCACTCCCGCCGCGATCTTCGTCTTCGGTGCCGCGCCCGGCGCGTACACCACCGCGATCCGAGGAGAAAACAGCGGCCGCCGCACAATCTCGTCCCAGTCAAACCGCAGCCCGGGATTCACCATCAGCCCCCGAATCCCGCTCCACTGCCAGCGGTCCTCCACGTACCCGCCCACTTCCACGTTGTGCCGCGTAAACGGCGCGATCGCCGGAAACGTGCTCTCTCGCAGCAGTGTCCCGTCCTCGCGCAAATACCGTACCGGCGCCCGCGTCTCCCGCTGGCTGTAGTCGATGTGATCCACATCCACGCCCAGCCGCATGTCATGCTCCCCATGCCAATGCTGCCGGGGCAAGAACAGCGTCGCATTCGCTTCCTGCCGCTCCGAAAATCCCGTCAGGTTCTCAAAATAACTCCCACGCGAGGTCTCCGGCGTCAGCTCGTAAGGCGCGTTCCCATGCGGTTCGTAACCATCACGGATACGAACCATCGCGAAACCAGTCTGCAGCATCCCTCCATCCGGCAGCCGCTGCTGGTCCCGCACGTACGGCATCCACGCGATCGTGTCCCGCTTCGTCGTGCTCCCCTGCGGATTCAGCGGCGATAACCCCTCGTACGGCGAGTGGTAGTCATTAAAAAGAACCGCCGTGGTTACATTATTGCCGGGCGTCAGCTCTGCGCTCAGCTTCAAGAAATTGCTGCCTCGCACCGGATGATTCGTCCGCTGCCCCTTCGGCAGCTCGGGTATGTACACGTTCGAGTACACACCCTCGATCGCGTCAAAAAACCACGCCCGGTTCCGCATCAGAGGACCGGAAAACGTAAACCGCGGCTCCACCTTGTCAAATCGAATTCCGCCCCCCACATCGTGGTACGACGGCAAAAAATTCGTCGCGTTAAACCGGAACTTGTTCCCCCCCTCGCCCGTCTCCAACGCCACCACGCCCCCCGTCGTCCGACCGTACTGCACCGGGTACCGCGTGCTCTCCACCGCCATCGAACGCACCGCGTCCGTGCTGATCCGAAGCGCCAGCTCGCCGCTCACCGGCGATCGGATGTCGAATCCATCCAGCGTGTCCAGCGTCTCCCACGTCTCCGATCCGTCCACGTGTACCTGCCCGCTCCCGTCGGACACAACCCCAGGAAAATACGGCAGCAGGTTCCGGATATCCCGGTCGTCGATGAACGGAATGTTCACAATCGCCGCCGTATTCATCGTCGCCTTGTTCGATGGCTGCTGCGTGTCCAGCCCAACCGGCGCCGCGGAAACCTTCACCTGCTGCTCCAGCAGCTCCTCCGGCGCCAGCGTCGCTTCCACGCTCCTCTGCCCGCCATTTGTGATCGTCTTCTCCAGCCTGTAAAAGCCCGCCGCCGCAATCCGCAATCGGTAACCACCACTCCCCGTCACCGGGTACGCGCAGCGCCCCGCATAGTCGGTCCAAACATTCACCGCCGCGTGTCCCGGCTCTTCCACCGTCACCTCGGCCCCTCGAACCGCCTGCCCGTTCGTGCTCCGCACCGTCAGTGTCACCCGCATCGCGCTCTCTGTCTGCGCGCCCGCAGCCAATCCCGCCAGCATCCCCGCGCACACTAGCCCACCGGCCACCCCGCTCATCACTCTCCGAAATCTCTTCCGCGCCATCATCGCCTCAACGCGTCCTGAAATTCCCAATCTGCACCATCACGCCTGCCCCATCTCTTGCGCCACGGCCCGTGCCCGCCACCATCGCGCCCCGCGCCAGCCATAGATCCCCAGATTCAGCGCGCATACCATCACTGCGCACGTCACTACCAGGTCCACCGGCAAATTCGGATACACAATCTCGTTCAGGTAGTGCTCCACAAATCCTCCGCGCAAACCCTCCATCCCCGCGCGCGTCAACGCCCAGTCCTCCGCCAGCGTCAGCGGACACGGCCACGGACCCACCTCCGCGATAATCCCCCACACAATCGCCAGCACGTGAAACACGCTCCAGCCTATGCGCCCACGTGTCCACAGAGCCCCCAAAATCACCCACCCTATCCAGATCAGATGTACCGCCAGAACCGCATCCACCAGCGCGACCACTCCCCAATCCCCCCGCGCCTCGCATTTGCTTCCACTCTCTTACGATGCGCCTCAGACGCGCCGATGTGGTAACCTGCCCTCACGTTTCCTGGCTCAGGTCCACTCCAGCGCCCCCTGAAGTCCAGATACTCTCCCGCCCCCGCCCCCCAGGCGGCGGATAACTCCGAGCTTCAACTTCCATCCGGGGAGACAGCTTACATGTGCGGAATCGCCGGCATCCTGTCACAAGGTCGCGATCTTGTGCAGTCGCCCCTCGTCGCCGACAAACTGCTGGCCTCCCTCGCCCGCCGCGGACCCGACAGCTCCGCCCTCTGGCGTAACCCAGCCCAGGGCCTGCTCTTCGCACACGCCCGCCTCGCCATCCTCGATCCCAACCCGCGCTCTGACCAGCCCATGCATTCCTCCTGCGGCCGCTACACCATCGTCTTCAACGGAGAAATCTACAACTACCGCGAGCTCCGCGAACTGCTCGCCGCCCAGGGACACATCTTCCACACCTCCGGTGACACTGAAGTCATCCTCGCCCTCTTTGCCCAGCGCGGCCTCGGCGCCTTCCCACTCCTCCGCGGCATGTTCGCCATCGCCATCTGGGACGACCAGGACCAGATTCTCACCCTCGCCCGCGATCCCCTCGGCATCAAGCCTCTCTACTGGGCAGCCGCACCCCAAAGCGCCTCCCCGCTCTTCGCCTTCGCCTCCCAGGTCAAATCCCTCACCCTCATTCCCGGCATCGATCTCTCGCCCAGCCCCGCTGGCCACGCCGGCTTCTTTCTCTGGGGTTCCGTCCCGGAGCCCCACACTCTCTACGCCGGCATCCGCTCCCTCACGCCCGGCTCCTGGCTTCAAATACGACCCCCCAACCAGCCCGTCCTCCAATCCTTTGATTCTCCCGTCGCCGCCCTGCGCGCAGACGATCCCAACGCCCACCCACACACACGCGACCAAATGCTCGCCCGCCTCCACCACTCGCTGCTCGGCTCGCTCGCCATGCACCTCCGCTCCGACGTCCCCGTCGCCACCTTTCTCTCCGCCGGCCGCGACTCCGGAGCCATCGCCTCCCTCGTCGCCGAGCTCGACGCCAACAACGTCCACGCCCTCACCCTCGGCTTCGACGAAATGCGCGCCACGCCACTCGACGAAGTCCCCCTCGCCGTCCAGGTCGCCGCTTCCCTTAACATCCAACACCAATTCCAGTACGTCGAACGCGCCCACTTTATCGCCCACCGCGAAGACCTCCTGGACGCCATGGACCAGCCCTCCGTCGACGGCGTCAACTCCTACTTCATCGCGAAACTCGCCCGCCAATTCGGCTGCAAGGTCGCCCTCTCCGGCCTCGGCGGAGACGAAATCTTCGGCGGTTACCCCAGCTTCCGCCAGATCCCCCGCTCCGTTCCCCTCCTCTCCATCCCAGCCGCCATTCCCTGCCTCCCACGCGCCTTCCGCATCCTCACCGCCCCCCTCATTGCCCGCTTCACCTCCCCCAAATACGCCGGCCTCTTCGAATACGGCGCCACCTACGGCGGCGCTTACCTCCTCCGCCGCGCCCTCTTCATGCCCTGGGAACTCCCCCACCTCATCGACCCCGACATGGCCCGACTCGGCTGGCGCCAGCTCGCCGCCCTCGACCAGCTCAACTCCTGCATCCGCCCCCTCCACCACCTCCACCACCCATCCACCCGCGACTTCCTCCGCGTAGCCCTCCTCGAACTCTCCTTCTACATGCGCTCCCAACTCCTCCGCGACGCCGACTGGGCCGGCATG
>CAZWSD010000311.1:0-4573 GCA_964636535.1 uncultured Acidobacterium sp.
CGGCCTTTGCCTCAAAGCTCGATCCCATCCAGCGCTCCCAGGTCATCAACCAGGTGCGCGAAATGGCCAGCGGACGACGCAGCCTCGCATAGCGCTCGTCCGCACCCCCACTCTCGCCCGCCCTCCGAATCCGGGCGGCCCTCACCCGCCGCCCGCCAAACCGCCTCAAAATGACGGCTGCGACCAGGTCACCCCGGGATAAAGACTCCCCAATCGCTGCACCTTGAACTGATCCGCTCCCGGCGTCGTCGCCTGCCACACCACCTGGCTCGCATCCGGCGTCAGCTCCTGCACAATCGCTCCATTCAGCGGCGCGCAAAAATCCACTTCCGAATCCCCATTCGCCAACCGCTCCGCATCCCCGCCAAAATAACTGAAGTACGTGTCCGGCGGCGTGTAATTTTCCAGCAGCGTCGCCGTCTTCGCCGCCTCGTTGATCTCGTATACCGGCATCGTCGAGTAGCAGCTCGGATTCGTCGGGCTCGCGGCCGTCGGCGGTTTGCACATTACCGAGCCTGTCGTAAACTGACGGTCGTTCCCGTTATCCATCATCCCCAGCTTGAAAATCCCGGACGTGCTCGCACTGAAATAGTTCATCCCGTGCTGCGCGTAAAACCAGTCCGCCGGGTTCGTATCCACTTGCCCGTTTTTCATCAGCGTAAAATCGCCACCCTCGCCCAGCCGCCACACCACTTTGCCCGACCCCTGCCCATCCTGGAAGTCAATCTTGATAATCCAGTTCTGATGACGCATCGAAAGCAGCAGATCGTGGTCCACCGGCGAGTAAAGAATGTCATTCGAGTGCGTCCAGTCCGGAAAATTCATCGGATGCCGGTTCACATCCAGGTGGTCGAACGAGTTCCACACCCAGTCCGGCTCCATGCTCTGGTTCACATCCACCAGCACGTCCCCCAGCACCGTCGTCGTGCCGGGATACCCGGGAAGATTCGTGAACTGCTTCGGATACGATGCCAGCAACACCAGGTGCCCATTCGGCAGCTCCACCGCGCTGTGGTGAAAGCTCTTCAGCGTCAGGTTGTAGCCCTTCGCCGCCAGCTCCTGATTGAGCTGGCCCATCGTAATCTGCCGAATCGTGTTCCCCGCAAGATCAATCTCCCGCACCGCGTTGATCGTCCCGTTATCCAGAAAACTCCCTGACGACTTCAGCGACGACAAATACGAGATCAGCAGCAGAATGTGCCCATCCGGCAGCATCTGGAAGCCCTGAATCAGATCGATTGGCGTGCCCTGGTACGTATACGTCCAGATCACCTGCCCCGCCAGATCCGTCGCAAACAGTTGCGCATCTCCCTGCGGCAGTATCGTGTTCCACATCTCGATGCCCGCCTGCGGATATTGCCCGCTCATCGTCTTCGCGTCCACAATCGATGTCTGGGGCGGAGTGCCCGTCGTGAACACGTGGTCCACATCCTGAAACGTCGCCCCATCGTTCAGCCTCACCCCGGCGCTCATGTGGTAAGGCGTATTGCCCAGCATGCCCGCCACTTCCACCGTCACCTCTCCGCCGTTGCCCGAGGGCGTCTCCTGCTCCCACGTCGTCCGCCCGTAGCTGCTCGATTTCCCGAAATCAATCGCAACCTTCCCGGGCGCCGGCAGATATATCGAGTACGTAGCCACCTGGGGATTATTCGTCTTCAACACAATCCCCGGATTGATAATCGACGCCACCGAAGTCGCGAAATTCTGCGTAGCCGATCCCGATAATGCAGCCATGACGGTTACATCTTCACTCTTCGCAATCGATGCCGGCGCCGTGTACACCCCCGTCTTGCTCACCGTGCCCACCGTCGCATTGCCGCCAGCGATCCCATCCACCGACCATTGCAGCGTCCCCGCGCCCGCCACCGTCGCCGCAAAGCTCGTCTTCTGCCCCGGCCCCAGCGCAACATACTCCGGCGTCAGCGTCACCGTCCCGCTCTGCGTCGCAGTCGGCGGCTTGCTCGAGGGCGGCTTCTGCGTCAGCGATCCCGGCCCCAGCGTCACGCCACACCCGGCCAGCAGCATCGCTCCCCCGGAAACCCCCGCGGCCAGCGCTACGGCAAATTTACGGCTGTACTTACTCACTGCGGATACGCCCCCTCCACCCATTGCATCACTGCGCCGCTCCGGCAACGACTCATTTCCGCGCCCCAAAGCAAAAGCCCGGCTCGCATCCCTCACGAACCGGGCCTGGAATCACCAGTCTTTTCCAGCGCTTCCTAGAAGCGCAAACCAACCGTCAGCGGAATCAGGCCCTCGGTCCCCTCGCCGTTCTGCGTCGTGGACGGCTTCGGAGAGTCAATCCAGATATACCGAGACTCTATGTAAAGCTTTGCGTTGCTGTCCGGCCCGAACGCCTTCCAGTAGAAACCCAGGCCTCCATTCAGCCCCGCCTGGTTGCTCGAAAAGCTGCTCACCACCACCGGCGTCACATACGAGTAGCAAAAAAAGTAGCACGACGTCCCCTGTACCAGTTGCGTAAAGGCCGTCGTCTTGTGGTAAAAACCACCCCCGCCCGTCACGTACATGCCCACCGTCTGCGTAAACGACTGGTAAACAATCGGATCCACCGTGAAGGAATAGTCCGCAATGTACCCGCCCGAGGTACCCACCTTCGCCAGCGTCGCGCCCGGAATTTTGTTCCGCTTGTACATGTACTCGCCCAGCAGGCCGAATCGCTTGCTGAAGTTCAATCCCGCGCCCACCGTAAAGTTCCACCCAAACGTCTCGTAGCCGTGTGTGTCGTTGCCAATCGGAGCCATCATGCCGCCCCCAAGCTCAAAGGCAATCCGGCTGAAGGTCGTGTTGTACGCCGGGTACCGGCTGCCATACTGCCCGCCGTATTGCGCCCCACCCTTCAGGTGCGGCGTGATCGGTGAAAACAGATCGTTGCCCACCAGCTCGTTCGTATTCAGTCCGCTCACGTAGCTTGACGAACTCGAATACTCCTGCGGCATATTCAAAATTCCGTTGGCGTGCGGCGTCTGCGCATTGGCCGGCACTGCAAGCGCTCCGGCTACTGCGAGCGCACTGGCTGCGGCGCATATCCGCCGCAGAAAGAATGGAGAAGTACTACAAATGGTAAACATGATACAACCCCCATTTGCTTGCGTTTGTTTGGCTTCCCGAGGACCGAATCCAACATTCCGCCCACGACAGCTTGCTATGTTGTCTGACTTTTACTCCCCGCGGCTTCTCCGATGAGCATTTTATCTATACACGGCGCCAACCACGCTGGCGTATCCCAACGGAGCACGCACATGAAACTTCTAACCCTCAATAGACGCTCAAGTTTCGCAGAATGATGCATGCCCCCTGCCTCCAGCCGCTGCCAATGTTGATAGCAACACAATCAGAGCCAGTCTCGTGGAACTCTCAACCCGGAAACCGCCGCCCCGCGCGGCTTCCCCCTCAGGAAAAGCCGCACTCTCCATACCAGGCGTATCCCGCCGGAAATATTGCCCCTAGTGGATGTCGAACTGCTCCGGATGAAGCGCCGGATCGCTCTTGATCATGATCGTCTTGCCGATCATCTCCTCGAGCTCGTTCAACCACCGCCCACCGTTTGCTTTCAACGCTTTCACCACTTCCGGATTCACCCGCAGCAGCACGTCCCCGCGGTCAAAATGCCCCTGCATCTTGCGCATTTCCACGTAGATCTCGTTGGCCACCGTTACCGGGCTCTTCACCATCCCCGTGCCCGTGCAGATCGGGCACGGCACGCTCAGCGTCCGCTCCAGTGACTGCTTCACACGCTTCCGCGTAATCGCCACCAGCCCAAAATCATTGAACTGCAGCACCTTCGACGGCGCCCGATCGTTCTTCAGCTCCTCTTCGAGCGCCTGCATCACCCGGTGGCGATTCTTCCGCTCATCCATGTCGATAAAGTCGATCACGATGATCCCGCCCAGATCCCGCAGCCGGATCTGCCGCACAATCTCAGGAATCGCATCCAGATTCGTCTTCAGGATCGTGTCCTCAAGACGCGCCGTCTTCCCCACATATTTGCCCGTGTTGAGGTCGATCGCCACCAGCGCTTCGGTCTGGTTGATCACAATCGACCCGCCCGACTTCAACCACACCTTCGACTTCAGCGCCTTCGATATCTCTTCCTGGATCCCGAACTGCTCAAACAGCGGCGTCTCCTTGGTGTAGAGCTTCACCCTCCGCACCAGCGAAGGCTGCACCCGGTTCAGGAACCGCACAATCCGCTCGTAATCCGTCTCGCTGTCCACCCAGATCGTCGAAAACTGCTCGCTCACCTGGTCGCGCAGAATCCGCTCCACCAGGTTCAGATCGTGGTATATCAGCGCCGGAGCCTTCGCTTCATCCGACCGCTCCTTGATCTCCGTCCACAGGTTGATCAGGAAGCGGATATCCGCCCGCAGTTCCTCTTCGCTCGCGCGCTCGGCAGCCGTGCGCACGATGAACCCGCCGCTCGCGTCCCCCTTTTCGCTGATCAGGATCCGCTTCAGCCGCTGCCGTTCCTCGTCCGAGGCAATCTTCCGTGATACCCCTACATGGTTCACCGTCGGCATGAACACCAGGAACCGCCCCGGCAGCGCAATGTGAC